>CAMPJQ010000312.1 GCA_946886925.1 uncultured Terrimonas sp. | reverse complement strand
CCATATTAATAAGCAGTGCATTGGCAGGCGTCTTAAACCTGGGATGAATGCTTCCAAATGCCTTTGGAATATATTTTACTCTTCCAAACTCAAACGTAGCACGGCCTGCGGCAAGTATAATACCATGAAAGGAGGCTACCAAACCCATTAATCCAATAGTAATAAGGAGATGGTACAACCACCCGGTGCTGCCTGTTATTTTTTCGAGCGCTAAAGGAAGCGGAGAATCGGAAGGCGGTGCACCCGGAGAAGGATATACAATGGCCTCCCAGCCCGCCACACCTACGGAAGAAAGGAAGGTTAAAATACACAATACAATGAGAGTAAACAGGGCAGATCCGAAGCCCAATAATACATTCCGTTGCGGATTGATGGCTTCTTCTGCCACATTGGCCACGCCTTCAATGGCCAAAAAAAACCAGATGGCAAAGGGAATAGCAGCCCATACTCCCTTCCAGCCAAAAGGAAATGCATTGTGCTCAATATGCTGAAACTCGAAATGCGGTAGCGTTGCGCCTGCAAAGATCAGCAGCTCCGTAACAGCCAGTATAGTAATAACCAGCTCAAATGTAGCGGCTGCTTTAACACCATAAATATTAAGCGCCGTAAAAATAATATAGGCGGTAATGGCAATGACGGTAACAGACACCTCCGGAAAAAAAATATGAAAATAAGCGCCTATAGCCGCCGCAATGGCCGGAGGGGCAAATACAAATTCTATGATCTGCGCCATACCGGCTATAAAACCGGCGTCTTTTCCCAGTGCCCTGGTGGCGTAATCAAATACACCACCCGCTTTGGGAATGGCACAGGCCAGTTCGGTATAGGAAAAGGTAAATGTAATGTAAAGGACGATAATAAGTAAGGTAGCAATGGCTAATCCGTAAGTACCTCCCGCTGCAAGGCCCAGGTTCCAGCCAAAATACATACCCGATATAACATACCCTACGCCCAGCCCCCAAAGCATTAACGGGCCTAATGTGCGGGGCAAATGAGATCCGGTTGAGGGTTGATGCGGGGCAGAAGACATAATTGAACTTATGGGCTGAAGATAGGGAAATATGCTGAAATTTTTATAACTTGAAGCTATGAAAAACACCCTGCTCTGCGTGCTAACGCTGTGCTGCTTTTCGTATATACATGCGCAGCCTCCAGCCCGTTATGATGTGCTGATCCATGAGATCATGGCAAACCCTTCTTCACCTCCCGGGCTTCCCGATTTTAAATATATAGAGTTATTTAACGCCTCGCGCCATTCACACAACCTCAATGGCTGGCAAATCAGCAATGGCAGAAGCACGGCGGTTATCAAAATTGATTTTGTATTGCAACCCGATAGTTTTGTTGTTATTTGTTCAAGCAATGCCGCAGCAACACTTTCCCTTTTTGGCGCCACCATAGGCGTTACCAGTTTTCCCTCTCTGGGTGTTAACGGCGACATGCTGTTGCTGCGTTCGGATAATGACCAGGTCATTCATGCAGTAGCATACAACAAAAGCTGGTATAACAACGAAGTAAAAAGCGATGGTGGCTGGTCGCTGGAAATGATAGACATAAAAGACCCATGCAGCGGCGCCAGTAACTGGAAGGCGAGTACCGATGGCAAGGGGGGAACGCCTGCATCGCCCAATTCCATAGCCGGCGATAATAAAGATGAAACAGCACCTCAACTCCTGCATGCTTATGCAGCAGACAGTACGCATATCATGGTTATATTTGATGAAACATTAGACAGCTTACAGGCATCCGTAAAAAAAAACTACAACTGCAGTGATGGCATTGCTATTGAGATGGCTGAGCCGCTGGCGCCTTTATTTAATATTGTAAGGCTAAAGCTAAGTACACCACTATTAAAAGAAAAAGTGTATAGCCTGCAGGTAAAAAATGTGGTGGATTGCAGTGCTAATATGATCAACAATGAATTGTCTGGAAAAGTTGGATTACCGCAAATGCCGGCCCCTTCTGATGTTGTTATCAATGAAATACTGTTTAATCCTCCCGCAGACGGCGCTGACTATATAGAACTTTACAACCGCAGCACCCATATTATCAATGCCAAAACATTGTATATCGCCGCCAGGAATGCTTCGGCCAACTTAACCACCTTAAAGCAGCTAAGCACAGAAGATGTTTTAATTTTTCCCGGCGATTTTATTGTTGTTACTGAAAATGCTGCTGTTCTAAAGCAACAATACCTGGTTAAAGATCCGACGGCTGTTATCGAAATAACAAGCATGCCTTCATTTGCGAATGCTTCCGGTACCGCGGTGCTGTTGAATGTATTAGGGGAAGTAACAGATGAACTGCATTATGATGAAAAATGGCATTTTGAGCTAGTGAACAATTATGAAGGAGTGGCATTGGAAAGAATAGATTACAACGAGCCCACGCAGGACAAAAACAACTGGCATTCCGCCGCGGCCAGTGCAGGCTACGGAACACCCACTTATCAAAACTCTCAGTTCAGGGCCAATGAGCAGTTACAGGGCGGGATCAGTATCAGTCCGAAGGTTTTTTCGCCCGACAATGACGGGCATGACGATTTTCTCACCATCGCCTATCAATTTTCAGAGCCCGGCTATGTATGCAACATTACCGTGTTTGATGCACGTGGAAGAACGATTCGCTACCTGGTACGCAATGGTATTTGCGGAATAACGGGCTATTTCAGGTGGGATGGGTTGGACGAAAAAAATCAGCAAACAGGTATGGGCATTTATATTGTACTAACGGAAGTGTATAACCTAAAAGGGAAAACAAAAAAATTTAAACAGGTGGCAACGTTGGCAAGGAAAAGATAATTTGTGTTCACAGTATGTAAAAATACAAATTGCAACCTATGACAGTAAATGAATTATCGAACAAAATAATTGGGCTGGCCATTGAAGTCCATACTGCGCTTGGTCCCGGATTATTGGAAAGTGCTTACAAGGAATGCTTGTATTACAAGATATGTAAGTCAGGTTTGCATGTTGAAAAGGAAAAACCAATGCCCTTGATCTTTGAGGAGGTGAAATTAGAGTGTGGTTACAGAATTGATTTACTTGTAGAAAGAAAACTTGTAATCGAGATTAAAAGTGTTGAAGTATTACAATAATGTTCACCTGGCACAAACGCTTACTTATATGAAACTGGGGAGTTACAAGTTAGAGTTACTCTTGAATTTTAATGTTGCCAAATTGAAAGACGGAATTAAAAGAGTTGTAAATGGGTTATAATTCTTTAGGCCTTTACGAATAACTTTGTACTTCCTTGACGGTTATATTTACCGCAAAGCGCTCAAAGGAATATGCGAAGGACTCAAAGATGGCCAGAGAAACATTTATAATTGCCGCAACGCATAGCTTCATATTGCTGTTGCACTATTGTGAATTTTACTTCTTTTCACCGATGAGGTCTTGGCGAAAACTTTGTATTCCCTTTGCGGTTATATTTTAGCGCAAAGCACTCAAAGGAATTACGCAAAGAGCTCAAAGGCGGGCTGGAGGGATATATAAATGCCGCATTGCATGGCTTCATATTGCTGTTGCACTATTGTGAATTTTGCTTCTTTTCACCGATGAGGTCTTGGCGAAAACTTCGTATTCCCTTTGCGGTTATATTTTAACGCAAAGCACTCAAAGGAATTATGCAAAGGTCTCAAATAAGCAGGTCAGGAGTTCTCAAACAGGAATAAACCATATTCCCGGTGCTGATCTGCGCTTCAATGACGACATTTGCATGTACGCAATACCCTTTCAATATCCGTAATCATATAAATCTTAACATTGAACCAGCGGCAACTTTTTTTACAGCATATAGCACAAACTTCAGACGCACCGTTAGCGCTGGAAATTGTTAAAGCGGAAGGTTCCACATTATGGGATGCAAATGGGAAATCATTTATTGACCTCATAGCCGGCATAAGCGTATGCAATATTGGCCACCGCCACCCGGCAGTTACGGAAGCCATCAAAAAACAGGTGGATCAATACCTGCATTTGCTGGTGTATGGCGAATTTGTTGAAACACCCCAGGTGACTTACGCACATTATCTTACCCAACATTTACCCGGCTCACTCAACTCCGTATACTTTACCAATTCAGGCGCTGAGGCTACGGAAGGTGCTATGAAATTGGCCAAACGATATACCAACCGAACGCAGATCATTGCCTTCAATCAATCGTACCACGGATCAACGCAGGGCGCATTGAGCATTATAGGAGATGAATACTGGCGTAATGCCTACCGGCCTTTATTACCAGGCATTTTGCATTTGAACTACAATTCATTGAATGACCTTGAGCACATTACTACCGAAACTGCCTGTGTAATTGCAGAAACCATACAAGCCGAGCGTGGCGTAATCGCGCCTTCCAAAGCATGGATGCGGGCTTTGCGGAAAAAATGTACGGAAACAGGTTGCCTGCTCGTATTGGATGAAATTCAAACCGGTTTTGGAAGAACTGGAAGCCTGTGGGGGTTTGAAGAGTTTGAGGTAATTCCTGATATCATACTGCTTGGCAAAGCGCTGGGTGGCGGAATGCCTTTGGGGGCCTTTGTTGCTGATAAGAAAACCATGTGGAGCCTTA
>CAMPJQ010000311.1 GCA_946886925.1 uncultured Terrimonas sp. | reverse complement strand
CGACAGGCATCAATAAACAGCGGTATATGGTATTTATTGCAAACCCGTTTTGCTGCCCGGATGTTTTCCATACTCACCGGTTGCCCACCACCCGAATTATTGGTAATGGTAATTACAACCAAAGGAATTTGCTGAGCTCCTTTTGCCACGATGAAGCGTTCAAGCGCTTCAACATCTATATTGCCCTTAAAAGGCGCCGGAACGGAGGGCAACATCCCTTCTGAACATAAAAGATCAATACCTTCTGCACCGGAAAATTCAATATTGGCCCTCGTGGTATCAAAAAGTGTATTGCTTACTACATATTTTCCTTTACCTCCCACAATGCTGAATATAATTTTTTCGGCGGCCCTTCCCTGGTGCGTGGGTATAATATAAGGCATGCCGGTTATGTTCCGTACCGCTGCTTCAAATCTGAAAAAACTTTCGCTACCCGCATAGCTTTCATCGCCCCGCATAATGCCGGCCCATTGTTCGCTGCTCATGGCGCTGGTTCCACTGTCTGTAAGCAAATCAATCATCACCTCTTTTGCCTGTATCAGAAATGGATTATAAAAAGCTTTTTGAAGTATTTCCTCTCTTTGTTGTGGAGTGGTAAAATAAATGGGTTCAACCGATTTTATTTTAAATGGTTCAATAATGGTATGCATAAACAAATCAGGTTTAATGAAATGAAGAAGTGAAACGGGACTTTATAGAAAGAATGAGTCGGGAGCGGAGCCCCATTAAGTGGGATTTTTAATGATATTTTTCCAGATAGTCACTGCTGAGCGGTAATTGAACGCTAAAATAACAATAATTAAGTAGCAAAACGATTGTGCTCCCATGGATTTGTTGTAGCTTTGCACCCTCAAAAAAATAGCCATCTGGCTTTAGGTGTCTCATACAGCCTCAATGGGCGTTGCTGATTTCTAAAGGCTGAATTAAAGAATTTAAAAAATGCAAATAAGAAACATAGCCATCATCGCCCACGTTGACCATGGTAAAACCACACTGGTTGATAAAATTTTACATCAAACCAATGTATTCCGCGCTAACCAGGAAAGCGGAGAACTGATCATGGACAGCAACGACCTGGAAAGAGAAAGAGGCATCACTATTTTTAGTAAGAATGCTTCTGTTATCTATAAAGGTGTAAAGATTAATGTGATAGATACTCCGGGCCACTCCGATTTTGGCGGCGAAGTAGAAAGGGTGTTAAAAATGGCCGATGGTGTATTGTTGCTGGTCGATGCTTTTGAAGGTCCTATGCCGCAAACCCGCTTTGTACTGCAAAAGGCACTGCAACTGAACCTCAAGCCCATGGTGATCATCAATAAGGTAGATAAAGCAAACTGCCGCCCCGATGAAGTACACGATGCGGTGTTTGAATTGTTTTTTAACCTGGACGCCACCGAAGAACAATTGGATTTCCCCACTTTTTACGGATCCGGTAAAAACGGCTGGTTCAATGATTCGCTCACGCCATCTGAAGATATTACACCTCTGTTAGATGGCATTTTAAAATATGTACCCGAACCTAAGGTAAACGAAGGACCGTTGCAAATGCAGATTACTTCATTGGATTATTCCTCGTTTTTGGGCCGCATAGCTGTAGGCAAAGTTACCCGGGGCAGCATTAAGGAAGGTCAGCCTTTTGCATTGGTGCAGGCAGATGGTTCCATCAGAAAATCGAGGGTAAAAGAATTATATGTATTTGAATCGCTCGGCAAGAAAAAAGTTGCCGAAGTGATAGCAGGAGATATTTGCGCAGTTGTAGGACTGGAAGATTTTAATATTGGCGATACCATTGCCGATGCCGAGAATCCCGAAGGATTGCCCGTTATAAGCGTGGACGAACCTACCATGAATATGCTGTTCAGCATCAACAATTCCCCCTTCTTTGGCAAAGACGGAAAATTTGTGACCAGCAGGCACCTGCGCGACAGGCTGATCAAAGAAACAGAGAAAAATCTTGCATTGAAAGTGCTGGATAATGATAATGGTGACAGTTTTATGGTTTATGGCCGCGGTATATTACACCTGGGCATATTAATAGAAACCATGCGCAGGGAAGGCTATGAATTAACAGTAGGCCAACCACAGGTAATTGTAAAAACGATTGATGGCAAAAAGTGTGAGCCCTACGAAATTTTAGTGGTGGATGTGCCTGAAGCATTTGCCAGCAAGGCCATTGACCTGGTATCGCGCCGCAAGGGTGAAATGCTGGTAATGGAAACAAAGGGCACTATGCAGCACCTGGAGTTTGAAATTCCTTCACGCGGTTTAATAGGACTGCGCACACAACTATTAACAGCAACTACCGGGGAAGCTGTAATGGCACATCGCTTTAACGAATACAAACCATGGAAAGGGCCTATTCCGGGAAGGAACAACGGGGTATTGCTTTCCAAAAATCAGGACAAAACAACCGGTTATTCCATTGATAAACTGCAGGATCGCGGAACCTTTTTTGTAGATCCGGGTGAAGATGTATATGCAGGACAAATTATTGCGGAACATATTAAGCCGGGCGACCTGGTAGTGAACGCCACTGAAGGGAAAAAACTCACCAACCACCGTGCCAGCGGCAGCGATGATGCTACACGCATAGCGCCTAAAACGATCATGTCGCTTGAAGAATGCATGGAATATATACAGCACGATGAATGTATTGAAGTTACGCCCAACCATATCCGTATGCGCAAAGTAATATTAGATGAAGAAGAACGTAAAAAGCAATCCAAAAAGCTGAGTGTGCAGGAAGCGTAAAGCGCAGTTATAACTTTTTTAAAGGCCGGTTCGGAAGGATCGGCCTTTTTTGTATGGCTGTATTTTGCGGAATAGCGTCCCGAAAGAACATAGTGATACCAAGTTGGAAAATTCGTATAGCCAATAGCGGAATGCAGCAATAACCTGTCAAACCGTTTTTTTTATTTTTACCATATCGTGAATATCTTTACAGGATATGCAACTTACCATTTTTAAAGACTATAGCACTTTATCGCAACAAGCAGCAGATGAAATAATAGCGTTGGTAAAACGCAAGCCGGATGCCGTGTTATGTCTTGCTTCGGGAAGCACGCCCCTGCTTACCTGCCAGTTGTTAACAGAAAAAGCCTCAGCCCAAAATATTGATTTTTCGCATTGCATTTTTATAGGATTAGATGAATGGGTGAGCATCCCCCCCGAAAATGAAGGGAGCTGCGCGTTTTTTTTCCATAACCAGGTTTTTAAACATTTGAATTTTCATTCTTCGCATATTTACTTATTCAACGCTCTATCCGAAAATCTTGCACAGGAATGTGAAACAATGGATAAAGTGATTTTTGAAAAAGGCGGTATTGACCTGATGGTTGTTGGCGTTGGAATGAACGGGCATATAGGTTTTAATGAGCCGGGGGTATCGTTTGATCTTTATGCGCATGTAGCAGAGCTGGATGAAACTACCACTTCTGTAGGTCAAAAATATTTTAGAGAATCTACTGCACTCCAGGAGGGCATTACGCTTGGATTAAAGCACCTTTTGGAAAGTAAAAAAGTATTGATGCTTGCCAATGGCAGTAAAAAAGCCGGAATAATACAAAGGTCCCTTGAAGGTGAAATAACCAACCGTTTACCTGCAAGTATTATACGCCAGCATCCCAATAGCGCGGTGATGATTGATGAAGAAGCAGCATCTATGCTTGAACGTTAGTGAATGCCTTATATGATTGCATAAAAAACGAATAAGTAATAACCCTTTATTTCTTCAGGTGACCTCTCTTATAAGCCTGTAGCTCCCGAGCATCGGGTATGGCCCGCACCAGGTAAATCAGTATGAAAATTTTAATAATAATGCTGCCACCCAGGTAAGTAGGTTTGAGTGCCGCCGAAATAATAGAAATTACAATGAAAAGAAATAATGCAGATAAAATAGAGGGGTATGGATTCCTTCTGGCTAAGAAAGCCAGTATACCAAAAAGAAAAACTTCAACTAATGTGAGTATAGTAACCGCCCAGGAAAAATGATTGCTGGCCAATACAGATATGATTTCACCCGCAACAATCAGGCATAAAGTGTCTAAAATAGTATACCTTGTTTTATTTTCATCCATTTTCCAACGGGGACCAGGTTGCCCGGATAGGGAAATTGGTGGGTTGTTTCGCTTTCCCATTCATTTTTGAAACAAAATAAAGCAAAAACGCAATACCCCCAAAGGAATAGTCGTTTGTTTTAACACAATTATTTACAGATTGCATTTATTTACATGTACTTAGGAACTTCATGGCATCACAAACTTATCTTGTTCCCCCATCCAGCGGGATATCCCGTTTTAGCATATCGTTACGATTGGCCATATCCCAGGCAGTAAAAAATATCAGCTTTGCTCTTTTTTGCATCAGGTTGTAATTGATCTTATCCGGCGTATCGGTTGGCTTATGATAATCAGGATGTAAGCCGCTGAAATAAAATATAATGGGCACCCCTTTTTTGGCAAAATTATAGTGGTCGCTGCGATAATAGATCCTTTCCGGATCCCTGGGATCATTGTATTTGTAATCCAGTTCCAGTTTGCTGTATTTTTTATTGACCGCCTCGCTAATGGGCTTCAGGTCGGAGCT
>CAMPJQ010000310.1 GCA_946886925.1 uncultured Terrimonas sp. | reverse complement strand
CACAAAACCCCGAACTGCTGCGCAGGCAGTTAAGGGAACTTGCATTGCAGCATGACCTCGATATTATCTCCATGCAAAGTGAAAATCAAAGCCTGGAATCGGTATTCAAAGAATTAACGGGCAAAAGCGAATAATATCCCCACACTTATTTTTGCAACAAGAATGAAAACCGTTTCTTTGCAAAAAAACAACCAAACGTAAATCATTTTCTATGAGTTTCATATCAGATATTCATGCCAGACAAATTTTAGACAGCCGCGGAAATCCTACGGTAGAAGTGGACGTAATTACTGAAAATGGTTTGGTAGGCAGGGCTGCTGTTCCTTCCGGTGCTTCCACCGGTAAACATGAAGCAGTAGAACTGAGGGATGGCGATAAAAGTGTATACCAGGGCAAAGGCGTTTTAAAAGCAGTAAAAAATGTAAATGATATTATAGCCGACCAGTTGATCGGCATTGATGTAACCAAACAGGCTCACATAGATAACCTATTAATAAAAATTGACGGCACGGAAAACAAAGAACGGTTAGGCGCCAATGCCACCCTGGCTGTTTCCATGGCTATTTCCAAAGCGGCAGCACAGGAATGCAACCTGCCTTTATACCGCTACCTGGGGGGAGTAAACGCTACCGTATTGCCCATGCCTTTAATGAATATTTTGAACGGGGGTGTACATGCCGATAATAAGATAGATTTCCAGGAATTTATGATCGTTCCTGTAGGGGCGGCTACATTTAGCGAAGGTTTGCGCTGGGGTGTAGAGGTATTTCATCAGCTTAAATCGGTATTGAAGAAAAAGGGATACAGTACAAATGTAGGAGATGAAGGCGGGTTTGCACCCGATATTCAAAGTAATGATGAAGCTATTGAAACAGTACTGCTGGCTATTGATGCAGCCGGTTATAAAGCAGGCGAACAAATATCCATTGCTATGGATGCAGCCAGCACGGAAATGTTTGATGAAGGAAGCAAATCGTATAAATTTTACAAAAGCAGCGGCAAAACCATCAGCAGCGATGAAATGGTAGCATACTGGAGCGATTGGGTAAAAAAATATCCTATCGTATCCATTGAAGACGGCATGGCCGAAGATGACTGGGATGGATGGAAAAACCTCACGAATGAAATTGGCAAAAAATGCCAGTTGGTAGGCGATGACCTCTTTGTAACCAATGTTAAACGCCTGCAGGAAGGCATTGACAGAGGCATAGCCAACAGCATATTAATTAAGGTAAACCAGATAGGCACCATTACCGAAACCATTAATGCCGTTCAACTGGCACAGGCAAGCGGCTATACTACCATTATGAGCCATCGCAGCGGAGAAACAGAAGATACTACCATTGCCGACCTGGCAGTTGCTTTAAATTGCGGACAAATAAAAACAGGCAGCGCTTCCAGAACCGATCGCCTGGCCAAATACAATCAATTGATCCGGATTGAGGAAGCTTTAGGCGAGAACGCGGTTTATCCGAACGGAAAGATTATTTTTGGAAAAGGATAGGGAAGTGAGAGGTGAGAAGTGGATAGCTTGTTGTTAGAATAGCTGATTGCCGATAGCTGAAAGCTCAAAAGCTTCTTTGTTCGTTTTGTTATGGGATGCTAATGAAGATTTTTAAAAACATACCTGCCTGGCTAAAAAACAAGTACAGCCTTACTCTGCTGGTATTTGCGGTGTGGCTTGTTTTTTTCGATCATAACGATTTGTTTGTGCAGATGGAAAGAACAAGCGAACTGAAACAGCTTGAAAAGGGGAGGGACTATTATACAGAGCAGATACAGGAGATGAAAAAGGAACTTTCAGAACTGGATAATGATCCCGCTTCATTGGAAAAAGCGGCGAGAGAAAAATATATGATGAAAAAGGACAACGAAGATGTATTTATCATCGAAGAAAAATAATTCTTACTAAATTTTTGTGCTTTCACAATATCTGTTCTCTTGCCTCGTTTTAACAAAAGCAACTTTATCCCCGCCCGTTGACAAACACCTGGAAACACCATTAATCCGTATTGTCCCGAATATCCTAAAAACCGTATAATTGAGATTATTGTGAATTCTAAAACGAATGGCGCATGGATATTTTTACACCTGAAAACATGATACGATTCCTCTACAAAGAAACCTCAGCCGAAGAAACTGCTGCAATACAGCTTGCTTTGGAAACAGACTGGACACTGCGTGAGAAGTTTGAGATTCTTAAAAATGCACTTGAGGGTCTTAATACTATTCATCTTTCTCCACGTCCCTCTGTAATACAGTCGTTATTACACTATGCCGGTATAAGCAAAGAGGTGGAACATCATTAACTTATTTTCAGTCAGTTAGCTTATTTTTGAGTGATCAGGAAAATTTCCAATGACACAAAAAGAAAGGTATAGCTATGTACTGAACTGGTTCAGTGAACATACACCCAATGCGGAAACCGAATTGATATATGATAATCCTTACCAGCTTTTGGTATCGGTTATTTTGTCTGCACAGTGTACCGACAAAAGGGTAAATCTTACTACCCCGGCTATTTTTGAAAAATATTCTTCTCCCGAAGCGCTTTCAAAGGCAAACTTTGATGAGCTTTTTCCTTATATAAAAAGTATTTCTTATCCCAACAACAAAACAAGGCATCTTATCGGCATGGCCAATATGCTGGTTGAGCAATACAATGGTCAAGTTCCATTAACGGTTGAAGCGCTTATGCGGTTGCCCGGTGTTGGCAGAAAGACAGCGAATGTAATTACCTCGGTCGTAGATCAGCAGCCCAATATGGCAGTTGATACCCATGTTTTTCGTGTTGCCGCCCGGATTGGATTAACCCGCAATGCCAAAACGCCATTGGCCGCAGAAAAGCAGCTCATCAAAAATATTCCAACCGAAATGATCCATAAAGCGCATCACTGGCTCATATTACATGGCCGATATATTTGTGTTGCCCGCAATCCCAAATGCGGTATTTGTGGACTTAAACCAGCTTGTAAGTATTATCAAAAAAATGTAGCGCCAAAGGCCCCATCAGGGTAGAAGCGCTAAGAACCGCCTGGTGCCATCAGCCCAACTAAATTATCGCTCTATATATAATATTTATATCTTTGCGCCGAAGTCAGACCGCGTCTGACTTTTTTAAATTGTATGCGTGTGTCGCAATTGGATAAAATTGATAAAAACCAACTCCCGTTACATATCGCCATTATCATGGATGGAAATGGAAGATGGGCGCAGGAAAAAGGGGAAGACCGCCTTTTCGGACATTACCAGGGCGTTGAAAGTGTGCGCAATATTGTGGAAGGCTGTGCTGAGCTTGGAATTGAATATCTCACTTTATACGCCTTCAGCACCGAAAACTGGGATCGCCCGGAAACCGAGGTAACCGGGCTTATGGAATTGCTGGCGCAAACCATCCGCCAGGAAGTATCCACTTTGAATAAAAATAATATTAAGCTGCAAATGATTGGTAATATTGAAATGTTGCCCGACTATGCCCGCCAGTCATTACAGGAAGCCGTTGATCTTACCAAAGCAAACACCGGTTTAACGTTAATTATTGCCTTAAGCTACAGCTCCCGCTGGGAATTGATGCAGGCAGTAAAAGGAATTGCAGCGGACGTGAAATCCGGAAAAATAATGCCCGATCAGATTAACCAGGATACGCTTCGCCACTACCTTGTTACCAGTGCTTTTCCTGATCCGGAGCTAATGATCAGAACCAGCGGGGAATACCGCATAAGTAATTTTTTATTATACCAGTTGGCTTATGCAGAATTGTATTTTACAGATACCCGGTGGCCCGATTTTGGGAAGGAACATTTATATGAAGCTATACTGAACTTTCAGCAAAGACAAAGACGATTTGGCAAAACAGGAGAACAGATTCAACGGGAATCCGCTACAGATATGCATTAGATAAAATTAAACCATTATTCTTTTAACAAACCATTTCAATTAATCCCGTTAATTTGCCGGGCGAAACTTATAAAACGGATGCAAAGAATCTGCACGATTTTTACGATTTTACTTGGATTAAGTTTTATCTCAACCAAAACTAACGCACAGGTAAGTGATACACTGCCCACTACTTCTGCGGATCCCGCTTTGTTAGGGTTGTTCAATCAATCTATTCCAAAAAGATATTCCATCGCTGAAATTAAAGTAACCGGGGCCCAGTATTTTGATCCCAACTTAGTTACCTCTATTTCCGGGTTGAATGTGGGAGATGAGGTGAGAATCCCCGGTGGAGACAATTTTGCCAAAGCGATAGAAAAATTATGGGGACAAAACCTGTTTGCCGACATTGAAATTTACATTACTAAAGTTGAAGGCGATAAAATATGGGTAGAGATTGCGGCGGTGGAACGCCCCCGGTTATCTAAGCTCATTTTCAGAGGCATAAAAAAATCAGAAGCAACAGACTTAAAAGAGAAAGTAGGTATTTCGGCCAGCCAGGTGGTAACGGAAGCCCGGAAACAAAATGCCATTGAAGCCATCCAGAAATTTTATACGGAAAAGGGCTTCCAGGGCGCCAAAATAACAGTGCAGGAACGCCCCGACACCGCCTATACCAATGGCGAAGACCTGATTTTTATTATTGAAAAGGGTGGCAAGGTGAGGGT
>CAMPJQ010000309.1 GCA_946886925.1 uncultured Terrimonas sp. | reverse complement strand
TTGCCGGCGTTGATGGGCTGATCGAGCCCGAGCGCCTGTCCGAATTCGGGAGAAAAGGTAATTAATATGCCCACCACAAACCATATAGGCATTCCAATAACAATTCCATTGATATATTTTAATAGCCTCTTTTTGTTGTTCAGCAGCATGAACACATTGCCCCGCTTGATTTTTTGCGCTTTCAGTTTTATAAAGATGCCCGACTCAAACACCCTGATGCGTAAAACCATCAGCAGCAGCCCTAATCCGCCTCCAATAAAATAGGATATCCGCCAGTCGAAAAAATACGATACCAGGTAGGCGAGCAATGCACCCATTACGCCCATGGTGGCTACCAGCGTTGCACCATAGCCGCGAATTTTATTTGGTAAAATTTCCGACACCAATGTTATGCCTGCACCCAGTTCACCCGCAAGTCCAAAACCGGCAATAAACCGCAATACGGCATAAGCGCCCACGGAAGTTACAAATCCGTTGCCGATATTGGCTAAAGAATAAATTAAAATAGAACCGAACAAAACAGACAATCTGCCTTTTCTGTCCCCCATGATACCCCATACAATTCCACCAATAAGCATGCCCGCCATTTGCAGGTTCAGCAACATCAGTCCATCTTTCATGATACTTTCGCCGGAAAGGTTTAACGATTGTAAACTGGGCACACGAACAATACTGAACAGAAACAGATCGTACATGTCTACCATATACCCTAGTGCCGCCACCAGTACTGGAAGCCGTAACAGATGCTGAATAGTGGTTCTTGAACCTGTTTGTACAGCCGCAATTGCAGATGGATCTTTTGTTATCATATTGAATGGTTGCTTTGGGTTACAGGTTACAGGTTGCAGGTTTCAGGTCCTGTAACTTACAACCATAAACTTGTTATCACATTGTTTGTTTTGCACTTTTGAGCTTATACAATTTCCCGTCTGCTTTCGTTAGTATATACAATTCACCTTTCGCACCCCTGCCAAAATGCAGGTCAACCCTCTTGCTTCCGCAGGCTTCCGCAAGTGTTGTGGAAGATCCGCTAATCTCAATTCGCCATTCCTTAATGGGCGCCTGGCTTCCCTGTTTTATATCGGCTGTGCTGATATAGAATAATCTTCCCGATGGAATGTCACCAAAAAAATATTTTCCTTTCAACTGTGGAATTCCATTGCCCCAATATTCCAGCCCGCCTGAAATGGCAGCAGCTTCATCGTGATCAAGTTCAGCCACGGGATAAGTGATTTTATATACACTGTCATCCGCAGGCAGCGGGTATACATCATTGATATCGCCATTCAGGTCTATAACAAAACGACCTTCCCTGTGCGGCCATCCATAATTATTTCCGGGGGCAATGAGATTTACTGATTCTATATGATGCTGCCCGATATTACAGGCCAGCATTTTCCCATCAGCGCTCCAGTTAATCCGGTGCGGGTTTCTGAAACCATATGCATAAACTTCTCCGGGCGTTTTGTTTTTCAAGGTTTGAACCGAGGGGTTATCCTGCGGGATACCGTATTTGCCATTGGCGCTGTTCCTGCCCAGGGGATCTATGCGAAGAATGGTGCCCCATATTTTGTTTTTGTCTGCCGCTAAAAAAGGATAACCATTTTCAACACTGCCACCATCTCCTACACCAATATACAGAAAACCGTAATCTTCATTACCGGGCTTTGCAAGCGGGTTAAAAGTAATTTCCTGTATGCCATGAATACCACTCACCATATCGGCCCTGAACAACTCGCGGCTGGTTCCTGCAAAGCTGTCGGCAGCAGGGTCTTTTGTTTTCCATTCTGTTACTACCCATTGTACTGTTGCCTTAATAGAGTCGTTGTAGCTAAATTCGGCTTTCGCTGTACGGGGAGGTTCGGTATGTGTAGTGTAAAAGAGACCGTTTTTTGAAAAGTTGGGATGAAATGCGAAACTACCCAGTCCGGTACCCAATCCCGGCTGAGGGATAAATTTAGGTTTCAGTTTAATGAGATCCATGTACAGCAGAGGCTTCCCATCCTTTATTTTATACAGTTTCCCGTTAAGATCATTTACAAATAAGCTGCCGGTAGCAGGTTGAAAGTCAAGTTTGGTAATTCGTGCCAGCGGTTTTTTGCCCTCCGCCGAAGTAGCAGGGAAGGTTGTGACCTCTTCAAGATTTACCACCAGCCCGCCAAATTTTATTCGTTCAGGAATCGGATCAGTCAGCCCTTTATCACTGCCTTTCTTTTTTTTCCCTGATGAATGCTGCACATGCATAAAAGCGATCAGTGCATTCACATCATTATCCTTCAGGCCGGTAAATGAAGGCATCATGGTTTTGTATTCCTTAAACAATTGGTTTGCCCGTTCATCGCCGGATGCAATGGTTTGCTCGGGGTTAAGGATGAAGTGGCGTAGCCATTCTACAGAAACCTCCGTGGTTATACCCGCCAGCTTTGGTCCAATGCCGTTTTGCTGCATATTGTGGCAACTGGCGCAATATTGGTTAAACAAGATTTTGCCAGAGGCAATGACAGCAGAATCCGCGGCTATCACGTCCTGCCGCGATGAACCCGAATGGCAGGAACAGAAAAGAACCAGCAGTGGCAGGAGCGCAATTTGAACGATGTGTATTCTTTTTTGCATCATAGAAAAAGTAGTAGTATATGATAGTTTTTATTTTTTCAACACACAGGATCACAGGCACGTAGATTCACATAGCGATTGCTATTCGCTTTATAATCTCGGAATCGTTAGCCCTCCGTCTACCATAATTACCTGCCCGGTTGAATACATGAAATCGCCTTTTGCAAGTGCTGCCACTACCTTGCCCACATCCTCCGGTTCGCCCCAGCGTTGTTGTACGCATAAGCCTTCATTAATCATTTTGTCGTATTTTTCTTTCACACCCGCGGTCATATCAGTAAGAATAATACCTGGTCTTACTTCAAAAACGGGGATATTAAATGCGCCCAGTCTTACAGCAAACAACTGAGTTGCCATGCTAAGCCCTGCTTTTGAAAGACAATACTCTCCCCGGTTTACAGAGGCGACTGTGGCCGACATGGAAGAGATGTTGATGATACATCCATTGAAAGTATTGTCTTTTTTCTTTTGCTCAATCATCCAGTTGGCTGTTTTTTGCATGAGGAAATAGCTGCCTTTTAAATTGGTATTCATCACCTCATCATAATTTTCTTCCGTTGCTTCCAGAATATCGTTGCGCTGCCTGGGTGCCATGCCGGCATTGTTTACCAGTATATCAAGTCTTTGATAATATTTTTTTACTTCATTGAGTATATTTTCTCTCTCTGCAGACAAAGCAATATTCCCGCGACAATAGACCACATTATTGCCATATTTTTTTAATTTCTTTATCGTGTCTTCCACATCTTCCGCCGGGCGCATCCCGTTAATAGCAAGATCGAAACCATTTGCTGCCAATTGTGTGGCAATGCCCAGTCCAATGCCCCTGCTGCCGCCTGTTACCAATGCTACCTTTTTCATTGTAATGGATAATTTAAAGTTCCGGAATATTTACCCAGCATCTCTTGTTCCAGCTTTCCAATCCTTTTTCTGCAAGCTGAACGCCTTTCACGCCTTCGCGCAAATCCCAGGGAAAAGGTTCATCTTTTACTACATGCTTTAAAAACAGTTCCCATTGCGCTTTAAAAGCGTTATCATAAACTTCCTGCTCAGGTACTTTCGACCAACCTCCAAAAAAATCAATCGGTTGAGCAATGTCAGGATTCCATACGGGTTTGGGCGTATTGCCATAATGCTGAATATAACATTCACGTAAACCCGCCACAGCAGAGCCTTTGGTGCCATCCACCTGCAGCGTCAGCAGGTCATCGCGCCTCACCCTCACCGTCCAGGAAGAATTAAATTGTGCTATAATGCCGTTGTCCAGTTCAAATGTAGCATAGGCGGCATCGTCTGCCGTGCACTTGTAGGCTTTGCCCTGTTCATCAATTCTTTCGGGGATATGCGTGGCGCCGAGGCAGGATACCGCTTTCACCTTTCCAAATACATTGTCGAGCACATAACGCCAGTGACAAAGCATATCAACAATAATACCCCCATCATCTTCTTTCCTGTAATTCCATGAGGGTCTTTGTGCCGGAATGGAATCGCCTTCAAATACCCAGTAGCCAAACTCACCGCGTACCGAAAGTATTTTGCCGAAGAAGCCCTGCTGGATCAGGCGCTTAAGTTTTACGATACCGGGCAGCCACAATTTATCCTGCACCACGCCATTTTTTACACCGGCCTTTTTGCACAACTCATATAATTCCATCGCTTCTTTTGTGTTTACGGCTATGGGTTTTTCGCAGTAAATATGTTTCCCTGCTTTAACTGCTTTGCGTACCGCATCTGCACGCCGGCCCGTGGTTTGCGCATCAAAGTAAATGATATTGTTCGTATCCTCAAGAACCTCGTCTAAGCGGGTGCTCATTTTACTGATGCCGGTCAGGGCACAAAGCTTTTGTAATTTGTTTTCGTCGCGGCCAACCAATACCGGATCGGGCATAATGGTTTCGCCAGGGCCAATTTTTACACCACCCTGCTTTATTATCTCGGCAATGGAGCGCAGCAAATGCTGGTTGGTACCCATGCGGCCGGTAACACCGTTCA
>CAMPJQ010000308.1 GCA_946886925.1 uncultured Terrimonas sp. | reverse complement strand
GAAGCGCGGCGCCAGGTGGGGTTTGCCGAGGCGGCGGGCCATTTCCGCATAGCTGGCGGCATCGTAAAAAGCAGGCTTTGTTGTTACCTGTTGTACAGATTGATCGAATCTTCCTTTGATCTGCAATTCACCTTTTCTGCCGCGTTTGGTTTTAATAACAATTAAGCCATTTGCACCCTGTATGCCATACAA
The DNA here is from genome assembly GCA_946886925.1 of uncultured Terrimonas sp. Next base: position 4,430 of record CAMPJQ010000308.1, on the reverse strand, counting down.
TGCTTGTGTAGAAGCATCTTTAAGAAGCGTCACGGATTCGATTTCATTGGGAGATATATATTCCAGTGTTTGATTGCTGTTGTAGGCACATATAATTCCATCTATAATAACCAGCGGTCCGTTCAAACGGGCAGAGGAAAGCCCTCTTACATATAAATTGGTATTGGCACGCGATAGTTCTGAAAATGTTTCCTGTGTTGTTAGCCCTGCAAGCCGGCCAGCCAGCGTTTGGGTGAAATTGGCAACAGGTGCACTTTCGAGTTCCTCACCCGTAATAGAAGATACTGCTCCGGAAACTTCTTTCCGTAACTGAGACGTATAACCGAGTTCGATCAAATCATCTCTTCCATATATATCCCGCAGAAGTGTGATGTTGATATTTTCCTTATCGCCAATTGTTATTTTTTGTGTAGTGTAGCGCCTGTTGGAAAAAACAAGTATATCGCTGTTATCATCCACTATGATGCTGTATTCGCCATTTCTGTCGGTGGATGTTCCGTTTTTCCCGTTTGAGGAACTGACCAATACACCCGAAACCGGTTTACCAAAGGCATCTGTAACCTTACCGATTATGGTGGTGGATGGTGTTTGCGCGTGCAGTGCTGATCCGCAAAAATATACCAGCAAAAATGCAAGCAGCCGTATTGTTTTGATCTTTATCGTTGATGTATGTTCCATGTATGTATCGTTGTAAGTCAATTAAACCTGTTTACTATTTACCAACCCGCATTCTGCCAGTTTTCCCCCGTAATAGAGAGCAGGCGATTGGCTTCGGCCAGCGGCATAGGCACCCACAAAAACTTATTGGTGTAACATTTGCGCTCCGAATCGCGTACCGTGCGGCGGTCGTATATATAAGTACCATCGCTGTTGCGCTTGATTTCCATAGCAGTGATCCATTTGTCTGTTTTAGACAGATCACCACCGGGTTCCGTCCAGCGCCGTATATCGAAATAGCGGTTTTCTTCCATCGCCAGTTCTACCCTGCGCTCATTGCGAATGCGCCGGATGAGTGCATCTTTTGAAAGTCCGGCTGGTAAATCAGGCATTCCAACCCTTCTTCTTATTTCATTAACGGCATCAGCAGCTTCTGTTAGCTGGTCTGCTTCTGCAGCAGCCTCTGCAAAATTGAGGATCACTTCCCCCAGGCGGAAAAGTTTCCAGTTGGCGCCTCCCACGGGGTTATCTCCACCCGAATTGGGATGCAAAAATTTGCGTTCAAAATATCCTGTGCGGGTAGCTTTTCTTATAGTGGCGTCAATACCTGTTTGTGGTTCGCCAACATAGGTGGCAATAATTCTTGTGCGGCTGCCAATGCCCGCAGGATAATTTTCAGGTGATTCCGGCGATTCCGAAAAGTTCCAGAAACATTTTCTTTTAGAACCATTATAATAAATGGAAGCATAAAAACGGGGGTCACGGTTTTCGTAAGGATTGTTTGGATCGTATAAAGCATTATCCGTATTGTAATTGGGCTGGAGATGTTTTTCATCGAGGTAGGGATTTTCAAGATTAAGAACAGGCTTCCCGTCAATCGTTTCATAGGAATCTACCAGTTCCTGCGAAGGGCAGGTGCCGGATTTATAGCCGTCCTGTGCGCCTATACCATCGATATTCCAGATGTTTCCCTGCCCGTCTCTGCTTTGGTATATGGTTTCTTTATCTACAGGGTTGGCTGTATAAGCCATGTTTTGTGTGAAATATTCATTATAGAGCGCTGATTTTTCATTTTTATCAGGACCTATAAAAGCAACATCGGAAAGATAGGTTTGGGGCAGATTTACCATGTTGTATAATTCATAGCCGTTGCTGCGCAAATTTTGAAGTGAAGCCTTATTAACCTCGTATGCTTCCTGCCAATAGTTTTGTTCTCCGTTATTGAGCGGGCTGGCAGCAAAAAGGATCATCTTTGATTTGATGGCTTCGGCCATGGCTTTATTAACACGTCCCGCTTCACCATTGGTCGTTATTCTCCATGGCAGTTCGGGCGTATTTATGGCCACATTGCAATCTTCCATAATAAATTTAACCACCTCATAATAACTTGCTTTTTCAAGCGCAGAAAAATCATCTGAAAATTCAAATGGTTCACGGCTAATGGGTAAAACGGCGCCAAACCATTTCAGCAATTCGGAATAATAATATGCCCGCAGTAAATGTGCTTCTGCTTTCCACCGGCTACGATCAGCTTCATTTGTTACAGTTGCTTCATCAATGCGGCTGATAAAAATAGTACAGTTGCGAATAGCGCTCCAGTATCTTGCCCAATAATCTCCATTGCCTGCATCTGTACTGATATTGGTTATTGGATGATTGCCGGCAGATGCATCGCCGTTGTACATGCGGCCTGCCATGATCCAGGATTCCGCTTCCGCATCTGTATCCCAGGCATCATCACTCCATACCACAGGTCCGCGGCTCCAGAAAAAATACCGGGTTCCTTTTGCCGGCATATTGGTGTAGCAACTGTTCAGGAATGCAGCCGTTTTAGTGTTATCGGAAAAGATTTCATCCATCGTAACCTTTCCGTCGGGGGCCATGTCCAGCGCCTTTTTGCAAGACCCCAGTGTAAGAAACGACACGGTTAACAATAATATGATTTGCTTAATTTTCATAATTGCTTTATCTAAATTGTTAGAAAGTAATGTTTACGCCAATGTTTGCCATCTTCGTTACAGGATAATCTATTGATCCTACATTCTCAGGATCAAGATGGTTTAAAGGCAAATGATCCCAGGTAATAAGATTTTGCCCGCTCACATACAATCGCAGTTCCTGTACACCAATTTTTGTAAGAGAATTGGCGGGAAGTGTATATGCCAGTTCAATATTCTTTAGCCTGGTAAATGCGCGATTCATAATAAAGAAGTCGTTGGCCCGATGGTTGGTAGTAGTATGCGTGCTTAAGGCAGGGTAAGTGATCGTTTCGCCGCTGGCATAACGTTCAGGCGTCCACGCAGTTTTGTGATAGCCGAAATAAGTACCACGAATAATATATTCGTATACACCCTGAGGGCTGCCAAACATCCTGGAATACCGTCCTACACCCTGGAAAAATGCCGTAAAATCAAAGCCCTTATAATGCAGTCCCAACGAAAACCCATAGGTTATGCCGGGAATATTCGTGTATTTAAGGGGCGCCTCGTCTTTGGCATCAATGGTGCCATCGCTGTTTAAATCCTGGTATATAAAATCGCCCAAACGGGGTACACCAAAGCCATATGCCGTTTTTGCAAGGTAAGCATCGAGTTCCTGCTGGCTGTTAAAATATCCATTGCCATTGCTGTAATCAATTTTGTAACCCCACTGCTGCCCGAGCGGATAACCTGTGCTCCTGTATTGATATGCATACGTATCATCACGCATGGATTCGTCTACAAATTTCACCGTATTGTGATTATAACCGAAATTGCCTCTAACCGTCAAAGAAAAATCTTTCGAGAGCGATTTGTTGTAGGTCATTTCAATTTCATAGCCCCGGTTGTCAACCCTTCCCAAATTTGCTTTCGGAATATTTCCAAGAGGCACACCCTGCAGCTCAGGGATTGTTCCCCTGGAAATCAGTATCTGGCTTCGGTTTTCTACAAAATAATCGAAGGATATATTGAGATCTCCAAAAAGACCCACATCCACACCAAAGTTTTGCTTTTCGGCTACTTCCCAGCTTATATTGGGATTTCCCAAAAGTCCCTGGTTAACACCCTGTCCTAAACCTAAGCTCCCCAGCGGGCCTCCTCCCATAGTTATATTGTCCTGGTAAAGGAAACGGGAGGAGCCCATACGGTCGTTACCCACTTTACCATAAGAGGCCCTGAATTTAAGATTGGAAACAACATTTGAATAGGGTTGCATGAATGCTTCATTGCTTACTACCCACCCTGCAGATACTGCCGGGAAGAACCCGAAGCGATGGCTGGGCGCAAATTGTTCTGAACCATTGTAACCCATATTTACTTCGGCCAGGTAGCGGCTATCATAGCCATAGGTAGCTCTTGCCGCAACGCCCAATACATTAAATGGTATTTCTCCGGCTGTCGATTCCCAGTTGTCACGCTGAGCCAAAACCATACCGCCAACATCGTGCTTTCCAAACTGACGTTTGTAGTTTACAGAACCCTGGAGGTTGATATTGTAACGCGAATCGGCTCCTTTCACCAATGAAAGCAAACTTTCATCCGAACGCTTGATGGCATAGCTTAACTCGTCTGTTTCATAATTAACATTAGCCAGGTAAAGCCGTTCCGATTTGCTTCCCTGCATGGCGGTGGTTGCCTTTGAATCGTAGGAAATCATACCTTTTATGCTCAGCCCTTCTGTTATGGTTTCGCTTAAATCCCAATCTAATCCAAAAGAACTATTCAAATTAGACCTTACCTCGTTGCGGTATCCAAAACGGTTCATGATCTCAAAGGCTGAACGATCCATATAAC
>CAMPJQ010000307.1 GCA_946886925.1 uncultured Terrimonas sp. | reverse complement strand
ACCTGGAATCCTGCCAGCAGGCGAATGGTCTTTACTTTTCCTTTATACAAATAATACCACAGCAGAATGAGCGATAAGCCGGATAAGATTATGGCTGTTACACCAACCGTGTTATCGAATATCCATGCAGTGAGTGGAATATTTTCGGCATATGCTGCAATAAAAACCAATGCCCCCGAAATAACCGCTGTTATATTGGTGGTTCCTGCTTTGGCAATAAAGCGGCCCTTATCCAACGCATTGTCTGTTTCCCCAACTAAGTAAATGGATGCAAGAAAGCCGCAGATGGCTACCGTAAACAAACCTACCGCAAGCGGGAACCAATGCAGCCAGCTAAAGATATATGCATCCGCAAAATTTGTGGCATAAGGATCAATGGTTCCTGAAACAGCGCTTCCTGCTATAACACCCAAAAAGAAAGGCGTTATGCAACTGGAAATTACAAAGATGCGGTTGTAAACAATCTGCATATCATCCACAACGGCATCGTGATGCCTGAAAGCAAAAGCGGTGCCCCTTGCAATAATACCCAGCAACATAATGGTTAAAGGAATATGCATGTTGATGGACATGGTTGTATAAATGGCAGGAAATCCAACAAACAATATAACAATAGTAATAATAAGCCACATGTGGTTGGCTTCCCAGATGGGCCCGATGGCTTTGTACAATGTTTTGCGCGTTCGCACCAGGTTGGCCCTGCGTGTAAAAAGTTCCAGTATGCCTGCGCCAAAATCTGCACCACCCAACAGCAGGTATAAAAGTATGGCAGCCCACAGGTATATCATTACAACATTCAGCATGCGCTACAGGTTTTGCGGCTTTTCAGGCGGAGTTATATCATATAATTTTCCTACCATTTTTATTTGCCGGTAAAGCATAAAAGTTACAATTACAGCCAGCGATATGTATACGGCCGTGTACAGGTAAAAAGAATAAATAATGCCCGGCATGGGCGTTACCGCATCGGCCGTTTTCATAACACCATATATGATCCACGGCTGCCTGCCCACTTCTGTTACCGTCCAGCCTGCTTCTACTGCTATAAAACCCATAGGAGTGGCTATTACAAACAACCTGAGCAGCCATTTGGATTCAAGCCATTTTCGTTTTTTCCATAATGCGGAATAATAGATCAGTGCAATAAAAAACATGACCATGCCCAAACCTATCATCACCTGGAATGCATAATGTGTAACAGCTACGGGTGGACGCTCGTTGGCGGGGATCTGATCAAGCCCCTTTACTTCCGATGTAAAATCGCCATGCACCATAAAACTCAGCAATCCCGGAATTTTTAAGGCGTACCTGACCGTATTGCTTTTTTCATTGGGAATGCCGCCAATGATCAAAGGCGCCGATGGCTGTGTATGAAAATGCGCTTCCATAGCCGCAAGCTTTGCCGGCTGCCGCTTTGCTATATCTTTTGCAGAAACATCCCCGCTCAGCGGTTGTAACACGGCTGCAACCGTTGCAAATACAGCAGCTATTTTAAATGCTGTTCTGTGAAACAATATATTTTTTCCTTTTAAGATCATCAAAGCATGAATACCCGCTACGGCAAATCCCGTAGCAACAAATGCAGCCAGCGACATGTGCAGCGCCTGTGAAAACCACGCGTCATTGAACATGGCCTGCATGGGATCAATATTCAGGTATTCGCCATTTACATAATCAAATCCCGAGGGGCTGTTCATCCAGGCATTAGCTGCCACCACCAATATCCCCGAAAGCAGGCCGCTCACTCCCACCACCAGGCCGGTAAACCAGTGAAACCACCTGTTAAAGCGGTTCCAGCCATACAGGAAAAAGCCCAGTGCAATGGCTTCAATAAAACAGGCCGTGCCTTCGAGTGAAAAAGGCATGCCGAATATGGGCCCTGCATGCTGCATAAAAGTTGGCCACAACAAACCCAGCTCAAAGGAAAGCACAGTACCCGATACTGCTCCCGTGGCAAAAAATATAGCTACTCCCTTGCTCCATGCTTTGGTAACATTTTTATAAACGATTTTATGTGTAGTAAGCCATTTGTAATGCGCTACGGCCATAAAAAAAGGCATTACCATGCCTATACAGGAAAACACAATATGAAAACCCAGCGAAAGCGCCATTTGCGAGCGGGCTGCTAAAAAATCATCCATAGTAACATCAGTTATAGATGGGTTACCGGTATGCAAAGTAATCTACAAATTTCAAAAACGAGTGTATTTGCCTTCGCTGAGCACCAATTATTTTATTTTTTAATCGCCCTGATACCTGTCTCACATACCATCATCAACCGGCTAATTAATGTCCCTTTTCAGCTTTCCGGCACGTGGAGACAGGTGTCGGGTAATTGGATGAATCATTAATTACAAATGAATTAACGGTATACAAAGTAACCGGTACCGGCTAATTGTTCACAATGGAAAACCAGGCTCCTTCAGCCAGCTACTTTACAATCAGAATAATAAAACAACAGTATCAGCGTGTATGAACAATCCATATATTTATATAATGAACGACATTGAAACCGCATATGAACAATTGTTACAGCCTTCGCCGGCATTGATAACCGATATAACCAAAATACAGGGCGATATTATAATACTGGGCGCGGGCGGTAAAATGGGACCGGCACTGGCAAAGCTTACCCGGCAAGCTATTGAGCGGGCAGGCCTCTCAAAAAAGGCAATAGCCGTTTCGCGTTTCTCTGAGCCGGGCGTTCGGGAAGGCCTGGAGCAGGCCGGAGTAATAACCCTGCATGCCGACCTGCTGGAAGACGAACAGTTGCAGGCACTGCCCTTCGCAGAAAACGTGCTGTACCTGGCCGGTACAAAGTTTGGCACAACAGGAAAAGAATATTTTACCTGGGCGATGAATACCTACTTACCAGGACGGGTAGCCGAAAAGTACAAAGACTCCCGTATAGTGGTTTTTTCTACCGGAAACGTATATCCGCTTGTGCCGGTAACATCCGGCGGCGCCACTGAACAAACAGAACCCGAACCCGTGGGAGAATACGCCCAGTCGTGCCTGGGCAGGGAGCGTTTGTTTCAATACCAGTCATCTAAACACAACACGCCCCTCTTTATTTACCGGCTCAATTACGCCAATGACGTAACCTATGGCGTACTGCTCGAAATTGCCCGTTCCGTAATGGAGGAGAAGCCTGTTGACATCAGCATGGGGTATATCAACTCCATCTGGCAGGGCGATGCCAATGAAATGGCCGTGAGGGCGTTGCTTCATTGCGAAACACCGGCCAAAACAATAAATATAACAGGCCCGGAAATTATTTCGGTAAGATGGGCGGCGCACGAATTTGGAAAAATGTTTGGTAAAACGCCTGTATTGGTAAACGAAGAGCAATACACCGCTTTGCTGAGCAATGCAGATGAAGCCTGCCGTTTGTTCGGATACCCAAAAGTGCAGTTAAAACAAATGATGGAGATACAGGCAGAATGGTTAAAGCACGGCGGAAAAACAATCAATAAACCCACCCATTACCAGGAAAGAAAAGGCAAATTTTAAAAGTATGTCAACTTATCCATTGTTACCGGCCGCTATAAACAGCTTGTTGCAGGAAGGAACTGTTATTCCTGCCCACCCGCTTGCACTGAATCCCGACCGGAGCATTAACAAAGAACGGCAACGTTTACTTACGCAATATTACCTGGCTGCGGGTGCAGGCGGGGTTGCAGTGGGCGTGCATACCACCCAGTTTGAGATCAGGAACCCCCAAATTAACCTGCTGGAAACCGTATTAAAGCTGGCAGCCGAAGAAATTGAAAAAGCAAAGCCAGGGCAGCCGTTTATAAAAGTAGCAGGCATTTGCGGCCCAACGGCACAGGCAGTTAACGAAGCCAGGCTGGCCATGCAATACGGCTACCATCTTGGTTTAGTAAGCATGGGCGGATTGGAGCAGTATTCTGAAAAAGATCTTATTAATAGATTGCTTGCCATTGCGGAAATTATACCGGTGTTTGGTTTTTACCTTCAACCTGCAGTGGGCGGGCGGGTTTTAAGCTATTCCTTCTGGCGCGCATTTGCCGAAATACCGAATGCTTACGCGGTAAAAGTAGCGGCTTTTAACCGGTATCAAACATTGGATGTGGTGCGGGCTATCGCCGGCTCTGACAGGTGCAATGAAATTGCCCTGTACACCGGTAATGACGACAATATTGTAGCCGACCTGCTTACCCCCTTCCGCTTTGTGGTAAACGACCGGCAGGTGGAAAAGCAATTCGTGGGCGGCTTACTCGGACACTGGGCGGTTTGGACAAAAAATGCAGTGGAGCTTTTGCAGGAAATTAAGCAGTGTACCGCGAACAATTATAGCGGCATGCAAAATCTTTTAGCCCAGGGGGTTAATGTTACAGATATGAATGCAGCAATTTTTGATGCAGCGCATTCCTTTCACGGGTGCATACCCGGCATTCATGAAGTATTGCGGCGGCAGGGAATATTAGAAGGACTTTGGTGCCTTAACCCTGAAGAAAAATTATCAGCAGGTCAATTGGAAGAAATTGACAGGGTGTACCGGTCTTATGAAGCGTTAACGGACGACGATTTTGTAAAAGCATTTCTTAACAGTACTGGAAAAGATGCGTTCGGTACCAATTTGGAAGACCACGTTCTTTAATAT
>CAMPJQ010000306.1 GCA_946886925.1 uncultured Terrimonas sp. | reverse complement strand
GCCCTGGTATTACCGGTAGCACACAGCCAGCAAAAAGTTCCATACGCCATTTTAAAAGTAGGCATCAATCCTTATCGTGCCCTTGATGAAAAATATCAAAGTTTTTTTAACCTTATTGCCGATCAAATTGGATCGGGAATCAATAACAGTCGCATTTTTGAAACAGAGCGAAGCCGCACCGGCGCGCTTGAAGAGCTTGATAAGGCCAAAACCGTTTTCTTATCAAATATCAGCCACGAATTCCGCACTCCGCTTACACTCATGCTTGGGCCACTGGAGGAACTGATCAACGCTCCTGAACACAGGCTGGGCAGCAGCGAAAGACAAACCCTTGAAACCACGCATCGCAATGCCATGCGATTGCTTAAATTAGTAAACAACCTTCTCGATTTTAGCCGCATCGAATCAGGGAGAATGACAGCCCGTTATTCCTTAACAGACATTGGAACGCTCACCACTAAACTGGCAGGTAATTTTCGATCCACTATCGAAAAGGCGGGGTTGGAACTGGAAATAAAAACACAACCTGTTAAACAAACGGTGTATGCAGATAAACAGATGTGGGAGAAAATAGTTTTTAATTTATTGTCGAACGCATTTAAGTATACACTCAACGGAAAAATTACGGTTTCGGTGTACCCTCAGGATAGCCAGGTTATCCTGGATGTAGAGGATACAGGCGTAGGTATTCCGGAAAAAGAATTGCCACACATGTTTGAGCGTTTTCACCGGGTGCAGTGGGTAACCGGCAGAACACATGAAGGCACAGGCATTGGTTTGTCGCTGACCCATGAACTGGTTAGGCTTCATGGCGGTGCTATTAGTGTGGAAAGCCAGGAGGGAAAAGGAAGTGTATTCAGGGTTTCCATCCCTTCCGGTAATGCACACCTGCCTGCTTCACAAATCAACGACGACTACAACGACATTGAAGATATTATTTCCGATACTTATATAGAAGATTTACCTTCTTTAGGCAGAAACGATAAACCAAAGATAAGAACCGCAACGGATGATGATAATGATGAAAACGCCGATGCTCCCCGCATACTGGTTGTTGACGACAATGCCGACATGCGCGACTATCTTCAAAGCCTGCTCGAAAAAAAGTATAGTGTACTTACCGCCGGCAACGGGGTAGAAGCTTTACATGTAATTAAAAGTGAAAATCCCCTGGTTGTTTTAAGCGATATTATGATGCCGGTTATGGATGGCATACGGCTCACAGAAGAAATAAAACAAAACAGGCAAACAGAACAGATCCCGGTGATGCTTATTACAGCACGTGCAGGTGAAGAATCAAGAATAGCAGGTTACGAAACCGGTGCTGACGACTATTTAGTGAAACCTTTTTCGGCGAGGGAACTGCTGGCAAGGGTACAAACGCAAATCAAGATCGCCCAAACCAGGAAGCATATTGAACGCCAGCTCAATAATTTGTTTGAACAGGCCCCTGTGGCTATAGCTGTAATGCACGGACCCAATTTTATTATTGAGGTCATTAATGAGATGTCTCTTCGGATTGTAGGAAGGCCCAGGGAGAGACTCATGCATAAACCTGTGTTCGAAGCCATACCCGAAGCGAGGCGCCAGGGATTTGAAGCCATTTTCAGCAGTGTATTTAAAACCGGTAAAAGAATGGTGATCGAGGAAATAGAGGCACGGTTGCTCCGGAATGGAAATGAGGATACCATTTTTGTAAAACTTGTAGTTGAACCGCTCCGCAAAGAAGACGGGAGCATATTGGGGATAATGATTGCGGCTCATGATATTACGGAGCATGTAACCGCCCGAAAAAAAATAGAAGCAAGCGAACTGCGTTACCGCCAGTTGATACAAAGCATTTCCATTGCACTTTATACCTGCGATAAGGAAGGAAGGATTTTACTGTACAACCAGGCAGCAGTGGAACTCTGGGGCCGTGAGCCCAAAGTAGGCACAGAATTATGGTGCGGATCGTGGAAAATATTCCAACCCAATGGCGAGTTGCTTCCATTGGATAAATGCCCTATGGCTGTTGTATTAAAATATGGACGAATTGAAACTTTTGAAATTATTATTGAACGACCCGATGGCACCCGCCGCCATGTATTGCCTTATCCCCAACCCATTGTGAACGATGAAGGTGAGATAACCGGCGCTATCAATTTATTACTGGATATAACAGAAAATACAAAAATCAGGAAGGACCTCCAGGTAAGTGAAGAAAGATACGGAAACATTATAAGACAGGTGGGAGCCGGCATTGCACAAACAGATGTTACCTTTAAGTTTATTGCAGTAAATGAACAGTATTGCCGGTTCGTCGGCCGCTCTGAAGAATCCCTTTTAGAAATGCGTATTGCGGATGTAACACATCCGGATGATCAGCAGAAAAATATGCTTTTACTGAAGCATTGTGCAGAAGAGGGAAAAAGCTTTACAATGGAAAAACGCTATCTGAGGCCCGACGGCTCTGTAGTTTGGGTAAACAACAGTGTATCACTCATAAAGGGATCCGATAATCTTAATTTCCTTACAGCGGTAAGCATTGATATCACTGAGGCCAAAAAAATGGAGGCCCGGTTAGTTGAAAGCGAGAATCGCTTCCGCAACCTGTCTAACACTATTCCTGTTATTATCTGGATGGCCGATAATAGTGGCAATTGCATTTATCTTAATGAACAATGGTACGATTATACGGGTCAAACACCGGAAATTGCGCTGGGTGAAGGCTGGCTGAATGCAGTTCATCCTGCAGACAGGGAGGCTGCAACAGGCGCCTTTTTTAATGCCAAGCCTAGGGAAACATCTTTTGTAATGGAATTTCGACTAAAAGATGAAAATGGAAATTACCACTGGTTTCTCAATTCCGGGCTTCCCAACTATAATGAAGATGGAAACTTTGAAGGATATATAGGATCCTGCACAGACATTACAGATAATAAGAAATTATCGCAGCAAAAAGATGAATTCATGAGCATCGTAAGCCATGAACTCAAAACACCGGTAACCTCACTAAAAGCATTCACCCAACTATTGGAAATGAAGTTTTCAACTGCCGGAGATGATGCTTCATCTGCCATAATGCGCCGAATGGATATGCAGATAACTAAATTAAATACACTTATAAGCGACCTGCTCGACATTACGCGGATGGATGAAGGCCAACTGGCCTTTAAAAAAGAAGTATTTTCATTTACCAGTTTGGTAAATGAAACAGTAGAAGAACTCCAGCGCATTTCTATCAGCCACACTATAGTAACAGAAATATTTTTTAATTGCCTCCTAACCGGAGACAGGGAAAGAACCGGACAGGTATTAATCAATTTCATTACCAACGCCATTAAATATTCGCCCGGGACCAATAAAATAATTGTACGGGTTACTATGCAGGATGATTCAATAGTTTGTGCAGTAAAAGACTTTGGCATTGGCATAGATAAAAACAAACAATCGCGTATCTTCAGCAGGTTTTACAGGGTAGAAGGCGAAAAGTTCGATACTTTCCCGGGATTGGGGCTTGGTTTGTATATATCAGCCGAAATTATAAGAAGACAATCCGGGAAAATATGGTTCGAAAGTGAACCTGCAAAAGGATCAACTTTTTACTTTAGTCTTCCTGTTAATAAAGAACAAAACAAATGACGGGGAAAAAAATTTTTATTCTGGATGATGACAAGGATATCCTTGATTCGATGAAAATGGTGCTGGAATTTAAAGGATACCAGGTGCACACATCCGCCCATGCGGAAAACCTAAGCAGTATTTCCGAAAAAGCTCCCGATCTTTTATTGATAGATCTCTGGATGTCAGGGACAGATGGCTCAGATATTTGCAGGCAGCTAAAAAACAATATCCAAACCAGGCATATACCTGTGGTTATTATTTCTGCCAACGCCAACATTAAGGAGCTTAGCTACAATTGCAAAGCCGACGGCTATATTTCAAAGCCTTTCGAAATTGATGAATTATTATCAACGGTACAGGAATATGCCGGCAAACCAGGTGAATAGCATTAACCCTTAAAACACAATCCGCTTAAAAAACCGGGATAGCAACATCGCCTGTTGCCATCCCGGTTTTTTAATCATCCCAAAACCTCCTGATTTCTCTATCAGAAAAATTTTGTCTTTCCGCAAAGAAAAGGCTATCATTATTTAATATGATTATGCAGATTGATTGTCGCGCAATCTTTTAATTTCGTCGTGAGATCTTTTGAGATTGTTTTTTTGCTCAGCAATGAGCTGCACCACATCGGGCGACAGTTCATCATCAGGCGCATTGTCAAGTGCCGTTTTATAGGCTTTTTGGGCGGCATCTTCTCCGAATTCGCAGGATTCGAGGATAGACTTTCTGTCTTTTCCACCAAAAGTTGCTTTAACATCCATCCATGCCCGGTAAATTTTCCCGCTTACAGTGGTAGAATCAGTGGCGCCTTCCCCGGTTTGATGAATATAATTCCTAAGCTCCGAAACATACTTCCGGCTTTCATCGGCCATTCGTGTAAAAAGAGAGCGCAAATCCGCGTCAATAACTTCCGTTTCCCCGGCAGCCTTTTCGTAACCTTCTATACGGTCGTTATTGATTTGAATTAAATCATTTAATACAGCCACATTGTTTTCAGTACTGATCATAATTTATTTTTTTAATATGA
>CAMPJQ010000305.1 GCA_946886925.1 uncultured Terrimonas sp. | reverse complement strand
TATTTGGATTATATACCCCAACCCCAACCCCATGCCCGTAGTATTTAATTCAAACCGCTTTATTAAGTTTCTTTCTGCATGCCTTCTAATGATAGCTGCACTCAACCTGACTGTAATAACATTATATCTGAACGGTTTTTTACAGCACGGTATTGGCCTCAGCCTGTATAACCTGTTCTATGTAGACCGGGAATCGAACCTTCCCAGTTTTTTTAATACCGTATTGTTATTAATGGTTGCAGCGTTACTGTTGATTACCTTTCTCCTGAATAGGCATCACAGGAACTCCGGTATCAAATATCACTGGCTGCTGCTTTCTTTTATTTTTTTGTTTTTATCTGTTGATGAAAGCATTTCTATACATGAACACTTTACAAATATTTTGCCTGACTTTGGGATAGGAGGAAATGGATATTTTAAATTTGCCTGGGTCATCCCCTATGCTCTCGTTGCCTTACTTATTTGTATGTACTTTATACGCTTTTTGTTATCGTTGCAAAAGACAATTAGACTGGGGTTTATTTTGTCTGGTATTATTTATATAACAGGCGCTATCGTATTTGAAATGATAGGCGGAGAAATTGCAGATACCAAAGGTTTTGTAAATATAAGTTATGCATTTGCAACAAGCTGTGAGGAAATATTTGAGATGGCTGGATTAATCATCTTTCTTCATTTCATACTGAAACATATTCGCTCAGAATTTAAACTTGTGTCTATTGAAACAACATAAGGACCAAAGAAGAGAAAAAAAGCTATGCTTCTGCTAAAGTTCCTTCCAGGTCATAATCATATGCCTTGTTGATCTTTACATTTACAAATTCGCCAATTGCCAGTTTATGGCCGGTGTTAATAATCACTTCATTGTCTACTTCTACCGAATCAAATTCGGTACGGCCCAAATAACGGCCGGCTTCTTTTTTATCTACCAGCACCTTAAACACTTTATTTATTTTTTCCTGGTTCTTTTCATAACTGATCTCCTGCTGCACTTCCATTACTTCCTGCGCCCGGCGTTCTTTTTCTTTATGAGGAATATTATCTTCTAACGTATAGGCAGAAGTGCCTTCTTCATGCGAATAGGTAAAAATGCCTACCCTGTCAAACCGGTGTGCTTGCAAAAATGCTTTCATATCTTCTACATCGGCCTCTGTTTCTCCCGGGAATCCCGCAATGAGCGTGGTACGCAAACAAATATCGGGTATGCGGTTCCTGACCTCCCCTATTAAATTGTCCATTTCGGCTCTTGTAATCTGCCTGCGCATCGCTTTAAGCATGTTATCGCTGCTGTGCTGCAAAGGCATATCTAAGTAATTGCAAATATTAGGGCGTTCTTTTATAGCATCAATAATTTCTAAGGGAAATTTAGAAGGATACGCATAGTGCAGGCGAATCCATTCCAATTCCTTTATATCTGCGAGGGCATGCAATAAGCGCGGTAATTCTCTTTTTTTGTAAATATCCAGCCCATAATAGGTAAGCTCCTGGGCTATCAGCATAATTTCTTTAACTCCCTTGCGAACCAGCCCTTCAGCTTCCGTCACCAGTTGCTCCACAGGTTTACTTACATGCTTACCCCGCATTAATGGTATGGCGCAAAAAGAGCAGGTGCGGTTGCAGCCTTCAGATATTTTCATATAAGCATAATGACCGGGCGTGCTTAATAAGCGCTCTCCCACCAATTCTGCTTTATAATCCGCTTCAAATCTTTTTAAGATCAACGGCAGTTCCATTGTGCCGAACCAGGCATCTACTTCAGGTATCTCTGCTTCAAGATTTTGTCTGTACCGTTCGGTTAAACAGCCTGTAACATATACCTTATCCAACCTGCCCTTTTTTTTGAGCTCCACATGATCAAGAATGGTATTAATGGATTCTTCCTTGGCCTTGTCAATGAACCCGCAGGTATTGATCACTACGATATTGTGGTCGCTTTTTTTGCTCTCATGCACTACACTAATATCATTGGCCTGTAGCTGCCCGCTCAATACCTCGCTGTCTACTACATTTTTACTGCAACCCAGCGTAATGATATTCACCTTATCTTTCCGGAGTGTTCTAGTCTTCATACGAGCGGCGAAATTACACAATATTAGCTGTACATTCCCTGTTAAAGTAAGATAAGAAAAGGATACAAATATATATAACGATCAATTAGGATATTGCACCAGCCTGAAACCGCCGCTATCATCTTTATAATCCTGTTTTACGCTATTGCGTGTTGAAGTTTTGCAGTTAGCGGCCTGTGTGAACCATGATCCGCCCCGCCGTACACGGCCAGATCCCGAAGCGGGTCCTGTGGGATTATTCCTTTCCCGTAATTCGTAATAGTTTTTATTATACCAATCCTGGCACCATTCCCACAAGTTTCCGCTCATATCATACAAGCCCAGTTCATTGGGCGCTTTCTCTCCCACGGGATGCGGTTGCCTGTTGCTGTTACCTGTATGCCATGCTACATCGTCAATATTGTCGCTTCCACTATAGCGGTAACCCTGGGTTTTGGGTCCTCCTTTAGCAGCATATTCCCATTCGGCTTCGGTGGGCAAAGCATATTTCTTACCGGAGAGTTTGTTCAGGGTTTCAATAAACCGCTGGGCGTCATCCCAGCTCACCCTGTCTATAGGGCATTGGTTGCAGCCCACAAATTCGCTGGGGTTACTGCCCATGATCGCCGTCCACTGGCGCTGGGTTACCGGGTATTTGCTGATGGCAAATCCATCTACTACTACTTCATATTCAGGTTTTTCATCGGCGTCTCCCGAACGGTTGCCCATTATAAAGCTACCGCCTGTAACCCATACCAGGTTACCGGATATACTGTCTAGCAATCCCTGGCTTACTACCGGAAGTTCGGGTTCATCTTTTTTTCCTCTTTTCTTCTTTTTTTTACCCCCGGTATCCTGGGCTGCCAGCACATTTATAAGTGCAAAACTTACCACTATCAACAAAGCGTATCTTAGCATTAACTTCATACAAAAAAATTATACGCTTCAAATATAGGGAATTTAGTTATGAGGTTTCAGGAATGCGGTATCAGGTAACAGTGTGAGAGGAGAATAAAGGTCATTACCTTTTAACTTTTGCTGCTGCGGGCACCGGCGTTTATTTCTTTTAATACGTTTTTTGCCCTGCTGGTAAAAGCTGCTGTTTGGTGAAGCATCTGATCTTCTATAAGTAATTTTATTTCCGGAAAAATTTCGGGGTATTGTTGGGTAAAGCGGCTAAGAATGGTTAAAGAAAAAGCTTTTACTGCAACTGCTTCTTTTGGATCAGCCACATATGTAAAACAAATATCCATCACATCTCCCCGGATACTTTGAGGGATATCAATATCCTGTAAAAGCCTCACGGTATTTCTTTTTACAGCATTGTGAATACCGGGCTTTTTTAAATTGCGAATGATCTTTTTCAAATGTTTTTTTACCAGGTTGGGATGGGCAGCCGCACAATAGCTTAATGGCCATGCCGCTCTTTGCGCTACGCGGTATTCATCATGCAAAAAAAGGCTTACCAATTCATCAAAGCGCTGCTGGTGATTGCTTATATAGGCAACTATTTTAGAACATTGGGACTTCGAATGTTCTTTAAGTATTGCATCTCTCAGGTTCATATATGTGTAAGTAATAATTTACGAAAACGTTTGTGTGAAATTTAGAGATTAAAATGTAAAATAAGCGGTCTGTTTTGTTTTTCATATACCTTTAATCAATTTCAAACAATGTTACAAAAGGTATTACAAACATACGGCCTGGATTTTTCTGCATGGGAAGTAAAGTCCTTTGGATCGGGCCTGATCAATAATACCTGGAAGGTTAGCCGGTATGACGATGATGTTTCATACATATTACAGCGTATCAACCAGCACGTATTTAAATCACCGGAAGATATTGCGCACAACATCCGTATTATTGGTGCTTACCTTGCTGAACATCATCCCGACTATTTTTTTGTAAGGAACCTATATACCGGCGATGGCGCCGATATTTTTTTTATGGAAGGGGAAGGTTATTTTCGCATGGTTCCTTTTGTAAAAAAATCGCATACCGTTGATGTGGTTCAAACCCCCCGGCAGGCTTTTGAAGCAGCAAAGCAATTTGGGCGGTTTACTCATTTGCTGAACGGTTTTCCCGTGAATGAACTAAAAGTTACCATTCCCGATTTTCATAACCTGAGCCTTCGTTATCAACAATTTCTTCAGTCGCTGCAATCGGGTAATGCTGTGCGCATAGAAAAGACAAAAGAAGAAATCAACTGGTTAAAGGCGCATGATAACATTGCAAAGCGGTTTGATGCCATGAAGAAAAACCCCGATTTCAAATTAAGGGTTACGCATCATGATACAAAGATCAGTAATGTTTTATTTGATGAACAGGATAAAGGCCTGTGTGTAATAGACCTGGATACTGTAATGCCGGGTTATTTTATCAGCGACGTTGGCGATATGATGCGTACCTGTCTTTCGCCTGTGAGTGAAGAAGAAAAGGATTTTTCAAAAATTGAGATCAGGGACGAATATTATAAAGCCATAGTTGAGGGTTACACAGGAGGGATGGAAAATGAACTCAGCTCAGCAGAAAAAGCTGCTTTTTTTGATGCGGCCTGCTATCTTATTTATATGCAGGCGCTGCGTTTTAT
>CAMPJQ010000304.1 GCA_946886925.1 uncultured Terrimonas sp. | reverse complement strand
GACTGTACATTCAATTAATTTATTTTCCTGTAATAATTTATGGATCTAATGTTTACTACCCAAAAAAGAGCCGCAGAACCATACAATTTGTCTGATTATTGCGCTAAAACGAAAAATGATTCTGCCATTTGATTAAGGACTCACCAGGCGACGGGGGATGGTAGGATTTATAAACATAGCACCCTATATTTGCCGGCAATCAATATTTGAAAGACTTTATACATGGGAAGAAAAAGCTTAAAAACGCCACGACAAAAAGAAATCATCAAAGCCTTTTATACACTTGCAAAAAAAGAAGGACTGGAGAATGCTTCCATCGCTAAGACCGCCGCTTTAATCAACATCAATCCAAGCCTCGTCATTCATTATTTTCGAACCAAAGAATACCTGATATACGGCCTCACCGAGTACATTCTTGATAAATATCTCCTGATATATAAAATTTCCCCTCAATATTTGACAAATCCTAAAAAAGCTTTGTTGAAAGTAATTGACAACATATTTTCCACCAAATGGAATACTTTATTTGACGATAGCGTTTCGTACAGTTGCTATTCGCTTACTTTTCGTGATAAAATCATCAGGGAAAAGTACAAAAAGCTATTGGACAAATTACGCCAGAACCTGAAACAATTGATCGCAGATTGCAAAAGCATGGGCATCCTCGCTGTAAAAGACCCGGCTCTTACAGCCGATATCATTTTTGTATTGGTTGACGGAGCTTATTATTATCTGTGCCTGGTGAGTAGTAAAGAGGAATACCAGCGCAGGTTGAAGCAGTATAAAAAACAAGCCATTGCCCAGCTCAATTTCGTTTCTTCCGCCAAATGAAAAGAATAGCCATTGATGCAATCGCCCAAACAATATTTACAATTACATTGGGATAATCATGAAAGGAAAGTGCATTACAGATTAGCCCCCAGTGCTCCATTGATATTGAATACATGGTATAACTTTTGATGGGATTTTAGTTTATTGAGGCATAATAATAAATAGGCAGGCAAATAGAAAAACGTGCCTTTCCATCCTAAAAACGAGGAGAGCTCTTTGTCAATAAATAATAAGATAATTCCCATTTGCTGTTTTAAAACCAGTATCCAAACATAATAGATTACTGGCAAATCAATGCAAAGTAAAACCGGATAAGGCTGGCTTTACTGTAAAAAAACTCCTGTTGACCACGTATTAAAATATACCCGGCATTACACATGCCCTGGTTTGCTATGCAACCAGGATTTTCTCAAGCAACAATGATTGTTTACTTTCGCTTATCCAAACTTAATACTGCGAAGTTGCATGCCATTCAGTCATATGATGAAACTACACTGCTTTTAAACACCGCTAAGGGAGATGAAGCTGCATTTAAACAGTTGTTTGATGCCAACTGGGATAAAATTTACAGTGTTGCTTTTACGTTTACCAAATCGGCCGTGATAGCCGAAGAAATGGTACAGGATATATTTGTAAAGGTATGGATCAACAGAACCCAATTGGGCGCCATCAGAAAATTCAGTGATTACCTGTTTATTATTGCAAGAAACCATATACTGAGCGTACTGCGAAAGAAAATAATGGAGGAACCATTTACCGATCACCTGCGCGACTATTTCAAAGAAACCTGTAATCTTCCTGATCAGCAACTATTGTGCAGAGAAACTGAGACATTTGTTTTACAGGCGCTGGAAAAATTACCACCCCAGCAACAGCTTGTATATTGCCTTAGCCGGCAGCAGGGTCTTAGCCTTGATGAAATTGCCGCAAAACTTTCGATATCAAAAAACACGGTAAAATCACATTTGAGCAAAGCGCTGCATTTTATCCGGCAATACCTTCATACACATTCCGGGGCAGTGGCATTTACTATTTTGTACTGCTTCATATCCGGGATATTATAATTTGTTCGGGGCAAACGTTAAGTGAGGCAAACTACGTCTGTGTGTTATTGGTGAAAAGTGAAAGTAAATAGGCAATGGAGTAGTTTATTGTGTCCACGTTATCGTTTCACGAAGTAAAACATGAAATTGGATCGTGAGAACTATTCACTCTTCACCATTCACCATACCAATAGTTTAGCCATCTTGCAGCCTTATGTAAGAATTTTTTTGAAACAACTCATACCACCTCCCTTCTTTTGCGTCTTTATTCCTGAAAGCTCACTTTATATCCCGACTGTTATATGAACGAGGCGAAATTCACAATTCTGCTGGAACATTATATCAACGACAGGCTGACTCCTGAAGAGCTCCCTCAATTTATTCATTATTTACGCTTGTATAATAATACCGGGCAGTTGGAGCAGGTGGTGGAGCAGGCATTGCAAGACGACAATTTCAAGGGGCTTTCCGATGAGTTGAGATCGGACAAAGTTTTCCAAAAAATTTTACAACAGACACAAATTATGCAAGGTAACGTGGTGTCCGGGCCACGCGAAATCAATATGCCGGGCAGGCGGAATGGTAGCCGCATTCTGCGCTGGATGGTAGCCGCTTCTGTACTGATGAGTATATCAGGCATTATCTATTTTTTTTTCATAAAACAACAAATGCCTCCCGCAATTACAATCAATAAAACAGCATCTCCGGCTTTCGTTACAGATGCAGAGCCCGGAACTGACAGGGCCGTTTTAAAACTGGCAGATGGGAAAGAACTGATGCTGGACAGTGCAGGTGCTGGCATGTTGACCCGGCAAGCTGATGTAAAGGTGCTTAAAACCGGCAAAGGGCAGTTATCTTACCAGACTGCTCCCGGAACTTCATCAGTGGTCGTGTATAATACATTATCAACACCCAGGGGCGGTCAATACCAACTGGTGCTTCCGGATGGAAGCAAAGTATGGCTCAATGCGGCTTCCGCTCTTCGTTTTCCTGTTGCTTTCCCCGGAAAAGAACGCGTGGTTGAATTAACAGGTGAAGCATATTTTGAGATAGCGCCATCAAAAATGAGCACCGGTGAAAAACGATCTTTTTTGGTACGCAGCAGTGCGCAAAATGCCGGGGCAACCGGCTGGCAGGTTGAAGTGTTTGGTACACATTTCAATATTATGGCTTATGAAAATGAGAAAGCAATTCATACAAGTTTATTGGAAGGATCGGTTAAATTTTCTACATCCGGTAGCGGGAAACAACAGGGAGCAAAAATATCCCCGGGACAGCAGGCAATATTGCAGAAAGATAATACCGGGATGAAAGTATATAATACAAACGCAGAATCGGCCATTGCGTGGAAAAACGGGTTGTTCCGGTTTAGCAGTGATGATATACAGCATATTATGCGGCAATTGGAAAGATGGTATGATGTGAACGCCATTTATACCGGGAAAATACCGGGGGGACATTATAGTGGTGTTGTGAACAGGAATAGCAAACTCTCAACCGTATTAAGGATTTTAGAAGAAAGCGGGCTTCATTTTAAAATACAGGATAAAACACTAACGATACTCCCGTAACAATTAAAACAGTGATTTTTTAAGAGATGGTACTCATTATTTTTTGAGAGATGAAGAGATAATACCATTCGCGTTTATTTCACCCCCCTGGAGGAAGATTAAATCTGAATAATGCTGGTTATCCAAAAAGCCAGGGATGGTTGAAGCACCCCTGGTGAAAGGGTTAATCATTTTTATACAATCGGTCGAAGGATTGTTTTTCATAACCCAAACATCACAAATGTATGAACTTTAAAGTCGTTTTAAAGGTTCCGCCCGGTGTGCGGCCCCTGCTTACCAAAACCTGCCTGCCGGTGAGGCAGGTGCTGCTGATTATGAAACTTACGGTTGTTTTGCTGATAGCTGCATGCCTGCAGTTGCATGCCGAAGGTTATGCACAAAAACTCACAGTAAAGGAAAAAAATGTACCGGTTCAAAAGATCTTTAAAGTCGTTGAACAGCAAACCGGTTATCATTTCTTTTACAAAGACGAACTGCTCTATGGACTGGGAACAGTAAATGTAGATGTAGAAAACGCTACCGTTGAATCTTTACTTGATGCATGCTTTAAGCAATTGCCGCTTACCTACACTATTATCGAAAAAACCATTATCATCAAGAAGAAAGCTTCGCAATCCTTTAATGAAATGGGTATTCCGGCACCTCTGGCAGAGATCAAAGGACAGATCAGGGATAACGAAGGCAATCCCATGGCGGGCGCCTCGGTAAAAAACCGGAGAACAGGCAAAGGAATTGCCACCAGTGCCGATGGAACATTTTCCATTGAGGCAGAAATAAACGATGTGCTCGAAATTTCTTCCGTAGGATTCGAGCCACAAACAGTAAAAATCACTTCTCTGCAACAAGTGATAAACATTTCTTTGAAAGTAGCCGTTTCTGAACTGGAAAACACCATTATCGTAGGTTACGCAAGCCAGAAAAAGAAAACGCTTACCGGTGCGGTGTCATCTATCAGCGGGTCGGCTTTGGTTACCACCAAAAATGAAAACCCGCAAAACATGCTCACGGGAAAGATTTCCGGTGTAAGAGTTGCGCAAAGAAGTGCCGAGCCGGGTGCGTTTAATAACTCTTTTGATATTCGGGGCTTTGGCGCTCCGCTTATCATTATTGACGGGATACCCCGTTCGAATGCTGATTTTCAGCGATTAAATGCAAACGACATTGATAATATATCTGTTTTGAAAGATGCATCAGC
>CAMPJQ010000303.1 GCA_946886925.1 uncultured Terrimonas sp. | reverse complement strand
AATCCGATATGGAATTAAGGAAGTCAACGATAATATAAATTTGAAATTTCAAATTTCAGATTCGAAATTCTTAGTAAGTTCTTTGTTTTTTTTAATAGCGGGTGTATATTCGCATTATACAAATTAAGAGTATGGGCACAACCAGGAAATATAATTTTGTTGACGCGATTATTATTATCGTCGTTGTCATTATTGTTCCTGCAATGCAGGGAGGAGGAATTTGTATATAAAACGATAAATACAGTATACAATATACCCGCCTCCGAAAGGCGGGTTTTTTTATGGATATAATGCACAAAAAAACGGATAAAATAAATAAGAGATGAGCACAACAGGTAAAAATATGGAGCTGAATAAATTTTCAAAAACAATAACACAGGATCCTACGCAGCCTGCTGCACAGGCCATGCTGTATGGCATTGGGCTTACCGATGAGGATTTGAAAAAAGCGCAGGTAGGTGTTGCCAGTATGGGATGGGATGGTAATACCTGCAACATGCATTTGAATGACCTGGCAAAGATAGTAAAACAGGGCGTGTGGGATAATGATATGGTGGGTCTGATTTTCAACACTATTGGTGTGAGCGATGGCATCAGCAATGGTACGGATGGCATGCGGTATTCGTTGGTTAGTCGTGATATTATCGCGGACAGTATTGAAGCGGTTTGCGGAGCCCAGTATTATGATGGTTTGATAGCATTGCCGGGTTGCGATAAAAATATGCCGGGAAGCATTATGGCGATGGGCCGGCTGAACCGCCCGGCTATAATGGTATATGGTGGTACTATTGCACCGGGTCATTATAAGGGCCAGGATCTCAATATTGTTTCTTCATTTGAAGCATTAGGACAAAAAATTGCCGGCAACCTCAGTGAAGCGGATTTTAAAGGTATTGTAATGAACAGTTGTCCCGGCGCCGGGGCCTGTGGCGGTATGTATACGGCAAATACAATGGCATCGGCTATTGAAGCCCTGGGCATGAGTTTACCTTATTCATCTTCTAATCCTGCCCTCAGCGAAGAAAAGAAAGCGGAATGTCTTGCTGCCGGTAAAGCCATCCGCCTGCTGCTTGAAAAGGATATTAAACCCTCGGATATTATGACCCGCAAAGCATTCGAAAATGCCATAACAGTGATCATGATAACAGGCGGAAGCACAAACGCGGTATTGCATTTTATTGCAATGGCAAAAAGCGTTGGCATAAAAATAACACAGGATGATTTTCAGCATATAAGCGATAAAACACCCGTGCTGGCTGATTTTAAACCTTCGGGGAAATACCTGATGCAGGATTTGCATGAACATGGCGGTATTCCCGCGGTAATGAAATACCTGCTCGAAAAAGACTTGTTGCACGGCGATTGTTTAACAGTAACCGGTAAAACCGTAGCAGAAAATTTAGCAGGGATTAAAAGTATAGATTTTGAAACGCAGGATATTATTTATCCCCTTGAAAAACCAATTAAAAAAACAGGCCATCTTCAAATCCTTTATGGTAACCTGGCCGAGAAGGGAAGTGTGGCAAAGATCAGCGGCAAAGAGGGTGAACGTTTTGAAGGAACTGCAAGAGTATTTGACGGAGAAAAGAATTTGATTGCCGGACTTTCCAGCGGACGTGTTAAGCCCGGTGATGTTGTTGTAATTAAAAACGAAGGTCCCAAAGGCGCACCGGGAATGCCCGAAATGTTAAAGCCAACAGGGGCTATTATTGGTGCGGGCTTGGGCAAATCGGTGGCGTTAATTACCGATGGTAGGTTTAGTGGCGGTACGCATGGATTCGTCGTCGGACACATTACACCCGAAGCTTACGAAGGGGGGTTAATAGGTTTAGTGGAAGATGATGATATGATTGAGATAGATGCAACAAAGAACCTGCTCTCTTTGAAAGTAAGTGAAGAAGAAATTGCACGACGCAAAGCGGCATGCAAGAAACCCGTATTAAAAGCTACTAAAGGGGTTTTATATAAGTATGCGGTCTGTGTTAAGGATGCCAGCGAAGGTTGTGTAACGGATGAATAATAGTAAAAATATGAAGGGAGGGAAACAATAGATTCAGTCTCTTCACATCATTATTAAAAAAGTTTGATAAAAAGAATCATATGAGTGATACAATATTGTCAGAAATAACAAAGAGGACTTCTGGTAAGAAGAACCCTGCTACCAAAAAAAACGGGCGATATGCAGCTGGAACAGAAATCAGTGGAGCCCAGGCTGTGATGGAAGCCCTGATGGCCGAAAATATAACGGATTTTTTTGGTTATCCCGGCGGAGCGATAATGCCCATATATGATGCGTTATATGATTATACGGATGTTTTAAACCATATTCTCGTTCGTCATGAACAGGGAGGAATACATGCGGCACAGGGTTATGCACGTACATCGGGAGAAGTAGGAGTTGTGTTTGCCACCAGTGGGCCGGGTGCTACCAATTTGGTAACCGGGCTGGCTGATGCACAGATTGACAGCACACCGCTGGTATGTATTACCGGCCAGGTATTCGCTCATTTATTGGGTACCGATGCCTTCCAGGAAACAGATGTAATTAATATTACAACACCGGTAACCAAATGGAATTACCAGGTAACGGATGCTACAGAAATTCCGTCTGTACTGGCTAAGGCATTTTATATTGCGCGTACCGGAAGGCCTGGGCCTGTATTAATAGACATTACCAAAAATGCTCAGGTACAAAAATTTAATTACCCGGGTTATACACCATGTAATCATGTACGCAGCTATCGGCCAAAACCTCATGTGCGGAAAGAATACATTTCGGAAGCGGCAGCATTGATCAATGCCGCAGAGAGACCGTTTGTGTTGTTTGGACAGGGCGTTATTTTGGGTAAGGCAGAAAAGGAATTTAAAGCTTTTATCGAAAAAGCAGGGATTCCTTCTGCGTGGACGGTATTGGGTTTAAGTGCATTGCCAACCGGCCACCCGCTCAATGTAGGTATGTTGGGTATGCATGGCAACTATGGTCCTAATGTATTGACCAATGAATGCGACGTGCTGATAGCCATAGGTATGCGTTTTGATGACCGGGTTACAGGCCGGCTTGATAAATATGCCCGGCAGGCTAAGGTTATACATTTAGACATTGACCCGGCGGAAATTGATAAAAACGTGCAAACCACAGTGGCGGTATGGGGCGATTGTAAAGAAACCCTGCCTTTATTAACTACATTAATTAAGCAAAAGCAATATCCGGAATGGCTGCAGAAATTTAAGGATATGAAAAAGCAGGAAGAAGAAGTTGTTATTAATGATGAACTGAACCCTAAGGGCGAAGTAATGACAATGGGTGAAGTAATAAAGGTATTGAATGAACTTACAGATGGCAACGCCATTCTTGTAACGGATGTGGGACAACACCAGATGGTAACCTGCCGCTATGCGAATTTCAATGAAAGCAAGAGCAATGTTACTTCGGGTGGACTGGGAACAATGGGTTTTGCATTACCCGCCGCCATAGGGGCCAAATTCGGCGCTCCTCAGCGGAATGTAATAGCTATAATCGGAGATGGCGGTTTTCAAATGACGCTTCAGGAACTGGGTACTATTATGCAGTTCAACGTGGATGTAAAGATCATTATTCTTAATAACCAGTTTTTAGGAATGGTTCGCCAGTGGCAGCAATTGTTTAACGATAAAAGATATTCTTTTGTAAATATAACCAGTCCCGATTTTGTGATGGTGGCCAAAGGATATGGCATTGCAGGTAAAAGCATTTCAAAGCGGGAAGAATTAAAAGATTCCCTTAATGAAATGTTGCAGCATGCAGGATCGTATTTACTGGAAATTATGGTAGGAAAGGAAAATAATGTATTTCCAATGGTGGCCCAGGGCTGTGGCGTATCCGAAATAAGATTGAAGTAGTGAGTGGTAAGTAGTGCGCGAAAGAGAAGAAGTGATAAAAAATATTTATATTGATAATTAAATTTCCGCTATAGCGGGTATGGAGGTTATATATGAAACAGGAATATACCATTACGGTTTACACCGAAAATCATATTGGTTTGCTGAACCGCATTGCCATTATGTTTTCAAGGCGCAAGATCAATATTGAAAGCTTAAATACATCTCCTTCTGAAATAGAAGGGATACACCGGTTTACCATTGTTATCAATGAGGTGGAAGAAGTGGTAAAGAAATTAGTGCGTCAGATTGAAAAGCAGGTAGAAGTGCTGAAAGCATACTTTAATAATAATGATGAAATTGTATGGCAGGAACTGGCTTTGTATAAAGTGTCTACCGATAAAGTAATTGAAGATGTAAAAGTGGAAAGATTATTGCGTAAGTACGGTGCAAGAGCAGTAGTGATCAGGAAGGATTATACTGTTTTTGAAACCTCGGGGCACCGCGAAGAAATCAATAATCTTATAGAAGTGTTAGGCCCACTGGGACTGATAGAATTTGTACGCAGTGCAAGAGTGGCGATTATTAATGAGAGTAACGGTTTTTATGAAAAACTCAGGGAATTTGAAGAGGAGAAACCCGGTGATGAAATAGTGAAGAATGAGTTTTTAGACAGGCAGGATGAGGTGTTTAGTATGTAAACATCAGTTAAGCGGTTGATGAACACGGCCCCCGCTGTTTCTGCCTTAACTTAACGGCACTGAAATAAGTATAGGAAAACTCTTTCAAAGGGTTATTAT
>CAMPJQ010000302.1 GCA_946886925.1 uncultured Terrimonas sp. | reverse complement strand
TTTTTGTACCCGATGCAAAACGAGGCCAGGGATTTATATTCTTCCTTAAAGAATGTGAGAGAAATATAATATGGCAATGCCGGTATTTATATCCGGTAAAAATTATAATGACCGAAATGTTATTGTTCTATCACTTCCCAACTACCGGAAACTGCGCAATCCTTAAACGGGTAGCGCCATAAGGTATTAAAATAATTTCTTCTTCTTCCTTTTCGGCCTCCATCCCGTAAGTGTTACTATATGGAAGAGGCCCGGCCATCTCATTGTACAAGTGCCACGAAGGAATACGCCTGGCTTTGGTTTTTATGTACACAGGAACACTATCTGCAGTCCAGGGAAAGTTTGAAACTGTTTTCGTTTCTTTAAAAAAATAATGCTCATCCAGTTTATCATCTGCCATATCATTCAGCCCGTAATTCCATGGGGTGGTTGGCCGCACTTCAACATAGCTGTCTCCATAGGCTACCGGATCTTTGTCATTTTTAACCTCCCTCACGTCTTCACCCATTTTTAATGCATACACGATCGGCCCGCGTTCAATGGAAACCGAATTTTCATGCCAGGTGTTTTTAAAGATATGCATCGGCAATTCCAATTCAACCTTATCTCCCGATGTCCATTCGCGGTTGATTTTGACAATCTGGTTACCAACGGCTTCCTGCCAAATTTTACCATTGATCTTTATAACAGCTTTTTTGCACCATGCAGGTATACGCAGGTGAAATGGAAATGTAACCTTGCGTTTGTTATCTACCTGTAAAGTAAACTGCACAGACTCCCCGAACGGATAATTGGTTTCTTCATTAAACGATATGCCTGTTCCATCTGCAACAATGGCCTTAACTGAACTTGGCGAATAAATCAATGCTGCAAGGCCTTTATCGGGCGTAGAATACCACAGGTTTTGAGTGAATTTCGGCCAACCCTGGTGCATATTCGAGGTACAACAGGGGTAACCCGTAAGCAAGCCATAACACACATCTGTTCCGCCATGATTAACATCAAAATTTCTGATATGCCGCGTTATCATTACCTGGTTGGCCTGCTGAAAATACTGCCTTCGCATAAAATCATCGGAAACCTGAGCCGGTAAAGCGTTAAATGCTATTTTTTCCAGACGGTCTGCATAACCTACCTCACCGGTAATAGAAAATATTTTTTCAAGACTGAACATCATTTCAACCGCAGTGCATAATTCCGATCCCTGTGTTGGATCGTTTCCATGCAGGGCCTCATCGCCACCATAAAGTCCGTGTGCCATCCCGTTGTATTTTCTTATATCAGCAAAGCCCTTTTCTACTGCATCCAGGTATTTTTGTTCGGGATGATGCTGGTAATAAATGACAGGCGTTTTTATCCCCTGAGCAAGGTTTACGCAATGGATGCCCCCCTGCTGTGAAAGCATATCTGTATGTAAAAATGCATTCGTATAATCGAATGTCTGCCTGTGAAGCAGGTCGCCAAGTTCAAGGAGAAACTGATCGCCTGTTATATTATAGAGCCAGTAAACAATCATTAAATTATCGCCGCCCCGGTAACGCGCCCAAAAGGTCCAGTGATCAAGCGGTTTCTGAGGAAGTTCTTTTAATTGATATTTAAAATAGTTCGTCATGAGTGCAATCACTCTTTGATCCCGGGTTGCACTATAATACTGTTTCAAAATTTTAAGCATTACCATTTTTGGCCACCAGTCACGGCTATTATCTCTTTGAAGGCCCGGCTCCGCGCTATAATCTTTAGAAGGCCCAAAATATCCATCCGGCTGCTGACTGTTTATGGCCCATCCAATCCAGGGCTTTGTTTTTGCGATCAGTGCTTTATCATCCAAAATATAGGCAAGCGGCAAAAGTCCGTCTATCCAGTATGGGCCGCGCTCCCACTGGTCTCCATCACCACCCAGCCAGCCATTCCTGTGGTTCATTACCAACGGATAAAGAGAATCCAGGTTTCCTGTTGCTCCATTTTTTTGCCTCACCAGCATCTCTTTTAACCAGCCCTGTGGTTTGATGGCTCCCAATGGCAGTTCTGTATACGGGTTTTGCCGAAGTGGCGCACGGCTACGGGTATAATCTCCGTAACTGCTTTTTTTGTTTACCTGTGCACCGGTATGAAAGGTAAAAAAACTTATAAAAAGGAATGGTAGTAAGATTTTTTTCATGCGGCAATTGTTGATACATGGATGTGCAAAGAACCGAATACATTACAAAATCCGAAGCCTTAAATCCGAAATCCGATGGAAATACAAAGCACCAAAAACCGTATAAATACAGGCGGTTCGTACCTCACCATCAAAGGAAAATCCGAAGTTCGAAGGAACACTGTCAGCAATCAAATTAGCAGAAACTACTCACCTGAAAGCTGAGATCTGATTGCTGATGTCTTCTCCTCAATAATCCCCCAATGTTTCCGGTAACTGGTCCAATGCTTTTTGTAATTGTTCATCGTTGGGCGCAATTCCATGCCATTCGTGGTGACCTTCCATAAAGTCTACCCCTTTTCCCATAACCGTATGCATCATTATGGCAATGGGTTTGCCCTTTCCGGTAAGCGATTTTGCTTTGTTTATAGTGCCAATCAGTTCATCCATATCATTGCCGTTGGTTTGAAGTGTGCTCCAGCCAAAAGCTTCAAATTTTTTATTGATATCTCCCAGGTCCATCACTTTTTGCGTGGGACCATCAATTTGCTGACCGTTCCAGTCAATGGTGGAAATGAGATTATCTACCTTATTGTGGGCTGCAAACATAATAGCTTCCCAGTTTTGTCCTTCGTCTAATTCACCATCTCCGTGCAGTGAAAAAACAAGTTTATCGTCATTATTCAACTTTTTAGCCAGTGCCGCACCTATAGCTACACTCATTCCCTGCCCCAGCGATCCTGAAGCCACTCTTATACCGGGTAAATGCTCATGGGTGGCCGGATGTCCCTGGAGTCTTGAATTTATTTTTCTAAAACTGGACAGCTCACTGACCGGAAAATAGCCCGACCGGGCAAGCGTGGCATAAAACACTGGTGAAATATGGCCGTTTGAAAGAAAAAACAAGTCTTCACCCTTACCATCCATATTAAATGAAGGGTCATGTTTCATAATATCAAAATAAAGTGCGGTAAAAAAGTCAGCACATCCCAATGATCCTCCCGGGTGTCCGCTCTGGCAGGCATGTACCATTCTTACTATATCTCTCCTGATCTGTGTGGCTATGTTTTTTAATTCTGGCATAATTTTTCGCTTTTAAATGGTGCCAAAGCTAAATAAACTGTTGGATATAAGCAGATACGATTACCTTTTTTGGGAAATATAGTTTTATTTCGCTATACTAACATATTATACCAACCGTTTTATACAGGCGATACGTATCAATAATACAGTGTCTGATCTGTCGTTCTATGCATTGTATTTATGCAAATAAAATAATTATCATATTTTCGCACCTTTAAAGCGAACCGGATGGAAATCATTTTGCTGGCAACTATTTTAGCTTTCGTTATTACATTTACTGCAATTCCTGTAATTATTAATGTATCTGAAATAAAGAAGCTGTACGATTTGCCGAATGCAAGAAAGATACACGCGCTACCGGTTCCCTCACTGGGCGGACTGGGCATATTTGCAGGTTTTATCATTTCCTGCCTCATGACCATTTCTTTCAGTTCTGCTCCCGGTTTTCAATATTATTTTGCGGCGGCATTGGTAATATTTTTTCTTGGACTGAAGGATGATATTCTTATTCTTACCCCAATGAAAAAGATCATCGGGCAAATTATAGCCGCTTTTATAATTATTTATAAGGGAGGAATTGTTATCAAAAGCATGCACGGTTTCCTTGGGGTAAACGAGCTGCCGGAAGTAATTAGTTTAACCCTAACCTATCTTACCGTAATTGTAATTATTAATTCCTTTAATCTTATTGATGGCGTTGATGGACTTGCTGCGGGGCTGGGGATCTTTACCACATTAACTTTTGGAGTATATTTTTATGTTGCCACTCACGCAGAATATGCGGCCCTTGCTTTTGCCATGTGTGGCAGCCTGCTGGCTTTTTTAATTTTCAACCGTTCACCCGCACGCATTTTTATGGGCGACACCGGTTCTTTGTTAATTGGGTTGATCAATGCCATTTTGGTAGTTCAGTTCATCAATATTGCAGATTCACCCGGAGCCACAGTACCTTTGCATGCGTCTCCTGCAATTGCGATTGCCCTGCTTATCATTCCTTTGTTCGATACACTAAGAGTTTTTTCCATCCGTATATTTAACCGGCGTTCACCATTCAGTCCCGACCGCAACCATATTCATCACATTCTGTTAGACAGAGGAATGACGCACAAAGCGGTGAGCTTTACTTTAATTGTGGTAAATATTTTCTTTGTTGCCGTTGCGTATTTCTTAAGTTTTCTTAGCATTAATATTCTTATCCCGCTTTTAATAACACTTGCATTTGCGGGCTTTGCATTGGTATACCTGCGCAAACCCAGGCTTATGGTTGTTGCCAATGGGAATACTGAAGATATCCTGCAACTTACCAAGCCCAAGCCTTCCAGGATCATGCCTTTAACTCCTGCAAAAAAAGCGGCTGAACGTAACTGATTTCCATATTCTTTTTATTCTTTCCATTTGTTAGCTTTGCAACGTATTTAATTTTTTTAATTATGTCAGAAGAA
>CAMPJQ010000301.1 GCA_946886925.1 uncultured Terrimonas sp. | reverse complement strand
ACTGACGGAAGCCTGCTTCTACCAGCATTTGTGCGGATCCAAGCCATTGAGTTTCAAATGTCCTTCCCTCGCAATATGTGAAACGAAAAGTAATCATTAAAAAAAATGAAGTTTGCTATTAAAACATTGACGAGGTGATAAGTCTTTCAGAAGAAGCTGAAAAAAATCCTGTTTTAAGACTGTTAATTATACCATTGTTCATTAAAAGCTGGGGTACAATTTATGAATACGATCAATCCATTCCTGAATTCCGTCGTTTGTAATATCATTGGTACTGAAATTAGCAAGACTAAAGCGGATCGTCCGGTTTTTTGCATTGGATATAAAAATAAAATTGCCGCCGGCATAAAAAGTATAAGATTCTAATCCGGGCGGAGAAGCTAGCTTTTTAAAATTGATGGTATTGGTCAATGCTTCAAAATCTGTCAATACACTAATGTTATTCATGAAGCAAAAATAGGTGAAAAAATCAGAAGCCAAAGAGGCATTAATTACATTTTTGCTATTCATTAGGGATTTTTATATTACGTTGTGCATTTCTTAACTTTACGCTCTCCTCTTTTAAAGTCACTGCTTCCCTTGTTAGCAGAGAAATTATAGCATGTTTTTGAGTGGAAATGCTTCAATGGCAGCTGTTAACAGGCGCCATTGCAGAATGTCAAATGTGAACAAAATTAGTCCGATAAAAAACGAGGCATTTGTTTTATTATCTACATTTGGATCATAATATGCTGCTATGAAAGGCGTAATTGCTGCTTTTTGTTGTGTGTTGTTGTATTGCGCCAGGATCTCCGCTCAGCCAGTATGTGGCTTCGACCAGTCTCATCGTGCATTGCAGGACGTCAATCCTTCTTACAAATCGCGCGTCACTTTAAATGAGCAAAAAATTGAAAATATTATCCAGCAACGGAAGGCTCAAAAGAATTATCAAAAAAAGGAAGCAAATATCTTTACTATTCCAATAGTTGTGCATGTATTGCACACAGGTGAGCCCGTAGGAACGCCTTTTAATCCTTCGGATGAACAGATCATTGCTGCAGTTGATTATCTTAATGCTGTTTACAGCGGTACCTATCCCTCTCTTACTCCCGCCGGTATAAATGCTGCCGGAGATCTTGGATTACGGTTCGTTTTAGCAAAAAGAGATCCTGGTTGCAATCCAACGCCTGGTATTGATCGGGTTAACATGTCTTCCAACGCAAGCTATGTGGCCAATGGCGCTACCAATAATAATGTTAGTGAGGATATAGCCATGAAAGAGCCGGTGGCATGGGACAGGTCGCGGTATTACAATATTTATGTAGTAAATAAGATCAATGGGCAGAATGGAATTGAAGGACAATTTATTGCCGGGTATGCTTATTTTCCTACTTCCAGCGTGGTAGACGGAACTGTAATGCTGGCTACGCAAATGAAGCCCGGTTCTAAAACACTTTCCCATGAAATAGGTCATGCCTTTAATCTTTATCATCCTTTTGAGGGATCTAATGTAAGCACTAAATGTCCTGTTGGCAATGGCGATTATGTTGCTGATACCGACCCCGTTTCTTTGAATGCCAGTACTTCGGGTATAGTTAATTTTGCCTGTCGCACGGGTAATAACAATTGCACTGGCCAGCCTTATAATATCCGTACAGAAAGCAATTTCATGAGCTATACCAATTGTTACACGCTATTTACACCCGGACAAAAAGATCGGATCCAGGCCAGTATACTATTGGAGGAAAGAAGCGCTCTTATTACATCAACAGGCGCAATACCTACTTATGCAAATCCTTCCTGTACACCTAAAATAAATTTCGAACAGCAAAATGCAGAACTTGTAAAAACGCCAACAACTGTAAGCGGTTGCCGCAGGTACCGCGATCATGTTTTTAATTTAACCATTGGCAATGACCCGGTACAAAATGCTACAG
The DNA here is from genome assembly GCA_946886925.1 of uncultured Terrimonas sp. Next base: position 2,776 of record CAMPJQ010000301.1, on the reverse strand, counting down.
CTATCATTAGTGTTGATTCTGGTTCAACAGCCCTGGAAAAATCAGATTTTGATTTTCCCTCCGGTAAAAATGTTGTATTTCCTGCAGGTACAACTAACAGCCGGGCTTTCATATTGCGTGTGTATGATCTTGGAAGCTCTCCTGAAACAAAACTTTTAAAGCTAAGCTTTTCCGTTGATAATGGTGGCGGCATTGCCGAAAAAGGCAACGCTATTACTGCGATGGATATCGTTATCCGTGGTCATGATTATCGTCCTGAAGCTCCGGGCACATTGTCAAACTGCAGCATTGGCTCATCAACTTATGAAATTAACAACGCTAAATTTTTTGATGCATCCCTCAAAAAGCAACGAAGCCAGATCCTGTATAAAGCAGGTGAGCTTACTGCGGCAGGGCTTTCCGGTGGTTCTATTTCAGGAATACGATTCTTTGTAAAAAAGAATTCTGTGAGGGCCTTTAAAAATTTGAATATTAAAATGGCTCACACCAGCCGGGGCAATCTTGTAGAAAACGGAAGCATTTATACCATTGCAAATATGACTGATGTTCTTTCGCTTCCTTCATATACTACTAAGGATGGTTGGAATGCATTTGCATTTACCCAACCTTTTAAATGGGATGGTACAAGTAATATCGGGGTTGAACTTTGCTTTGATAATGGAACTGCAATTGCAGATGCTGCGGATATATTATACGCTTATGCTGATGGGAGCAGCGCTGAACATGGCAGCATGATAGAAAATGAAGGAATAAACTGTTCGGAAGATTTTTCTTTGGTAAGTTTTTATCAAAGCGGTATAAAACCGATTATAATACTGGATTATGCTGTGCAGGGCAATCCGGTAAGCAATTCTATATCCACATCCAAAGAAGAATATCTTGGTCCATATAACGAGGTATATTTTTACGATAAGCTCCTGCCGCAGAAGATTATTGCAAAAATTAAAAACCTGGGCGACTGGGATTATGGTTGTACAACGGTAAGCATAGACCGGGATGGTGATGGAGCTGCACCGTTCTGGAACAATACACCGGCTCAATTTCTTACAAAAAAAACATTTTTTGTAACGCCTCAAAACAACAATGCTTCAGGTAATTATGAAATAACTCTTTATTATACCGATGCGGAAAAAACGGGTTATGAGGCAGCAACAGGAAAGGACTGGACCAGTGTTAAAATGATCAAAACAGAAACTCCGGTTTCGTCATTTTCTCCAACCAGTCCGCAAACGGAAAAAGTAAAGCTAAGTACAACACTGGTATATGGCAGCTTTGGTGAGGACCATACGGTAACAACTACTTTCAATACGGGTTTTTCGGGTTTTTCAATCGGTGCGGTTGAGGCAGCTTTGCCTGTAAGTTGGCTTAATTTTGAAGCTTTATATGCTGATGGTAATGTGACGCTGAACTGGTCAACAGCTATGGAATTGAATAACAGCTATTTTGAAGTAGAAATGAGCACCGATGCAATACGCTTTATTCCGGTAGGTAAACTGGCCTCAAAAGGCAACAGCAATATACCAGTATCTTATAGCTATCTTCATCTTCATCCCCGGGCGGGAAAATTGTATTACCGCATAAAACAGATAGATGTGGATGGAAAAAGTTCGTACAGCAGGGTTATTCAAATAAATATAAACGGATCCGGTAATGCTGTGCCATCGCTATACCCGGTTCCGGCAGCAAATAATGTTACCATTCATTTTGGAAGACCAGCGTCCAATGCCTTTATTGAAATTTTAAGCAGTGATATGAAGCTTGTATACACTGAAAAAATAAACAATACGATGCTTACTAAAAGCATATATACCGGTAACTGGGCTTCTGGAACGTATATTGTAAAACTAACCGCCGGAAAAAGCAGTTATATACTGAGGTTTGTTAAGCTTTGACAACTGGTGATTGGTTGAGCGGTTGGTTCTACAACCTTGCACCCTGCAACTTGTAACTTGTAACCTGCAACTTGTATATCACTTACCACTCATTTAATATATCCCAGAATCTTCAGCATGCTTTGCGAAGACTGTTCTTTGGCATATAGCCAGTCAACCAGTTTCCCGTTCTTATCGTATTCCACTATTACATGTTTGGGAGAGGGAATTAGGCAATGTTTGATGCCGCCGTAGCCGCTGATCTGGTCCTGGTATGCGCCTGTATGAAAGAATCCAAGATAGAGGGGCTCCCCGTTCACAATTTTAGGCAGAAAGACCTCGTTGATATGTTCTTCAGAATCGTAATAATCATGGCTATCACATGTCATGCCGCCAAGTACCACCCGTTGATATTCTTCATCCCATTTATTAATGGGCAGTAATAAAAACCTTTCGCCTATACCCCAGGTATCGGGCAGTGTGGTAATAAAAGAAGAATCAATCATGTACCAGGTTTCACGGTCGTTCTGCACTTTTTGTCCTATCACGCTGTAAATATGTGCCATGCTTTCGCCCACAGTAAAGCTGCCAAACTCCGTATAAATGTTGGGCATCGGTACTTTGGCTTTTTTGCAGGCACTTTTAATATTGCGTACAATTTCATTGATCATGAACTGGTAATTGTATTCGAATCCCAGCGAGTGCTTGATGGGGAATCCGCCGCCAATGTTAATGGAATCCAGTTCAGGGCAAATCTTTTTTAACTGGCAATACAGGTGGATGATCTTATTGAGTTCACTCCAGTAATAAATATCATCCTTGATTCCTTTATTGAGAAATATATGGAGCATTTTGAGCTGAAATTTTTCCTCGTTGCCCTCAATCTTATCTACATAGAACTCCAG
>CAMPJQ010000300.1 GCA_946886925.1 uncultured Terrimonas sp. | reverse complement strand
AATGGAGGATTAAAAACACCATCAAGATAAAATGTTTTTTAACAACATCAAAATACTTAGTTCGTACGTTCGCATCAACAGGAGCTCGTTCGCCTCCTGGCGCAGGGCTGTTATGGAAATGACACGATCGGTTTTACACGCATGTTTAAAGTAATACCTTTGATATGCAATGTGCCCAGTAGCTTTTCCTTTAACCTTTCTTAAAACAAGGCCTGTCATGAAAATAATAGCGTTAGGCGATATACATGGCAGAACAATCTGGAAACAGATTATCAGCAAAGAAATCTTTGACCGGGTGGCATTTATCGGCGACTATTTTGATGCACCTGGTTATAGAAGATGAAAAAATATCCATACAAAAGTTGTAACTTATTCTTTCAGCATAAATAAAAATGATGAATAATACAAACAATGCAACTGCTAAAGAAGTAGTAGAAGAAATAATGAACAGGGACAGCTTCAGCAGGTGGCTGGGCATAAAAGTAATTGAGGCAGCAGAGGGATACAGCAAAATACAAATGGAAATACGCGATGAAATGCTGAACGGACTGGGGATCGTGCATGGCGGTATTCCCTTTTCTTTGGCCGACAGCGCCTTCGCGTTTGCCTGCAACAGCCGCAACAATCTTTCCGTAGCATGGGATACTTCCATCACTTTTACCAAAGCTTCCAAACTGTGGGATGTATTAACCGCAGAAGCCAAAGAGTTACACAATGGAAAAAGCACAGGATTATACCTCGTTACCATCACCAACCAGCGAAATGAGCAGGTTGCCCTGTTTAAAGGCACCTGCTTCAGAACGGCTAAGTCATTGATCTGACCGGAGCATTACGATAATTGCATCACGCTGTCTTCGCGGCGTATATTTTCGAGCTCATGCATAAAGGCTTTTCCCCAGTTGTCAATATCATAATGCGTTACCTGCTCAAACAATCGTTCCATCCGCAACTTTCTTTCCTTTTGATCCAGTGCCAGCGCCTGTTCCAGCCCCTGCACCAGGTCCTTAATATCATAAGGGTTGGTGCGGATGGCATACGACAATTCAACAGAAGCGCCTGCAAATTCAGATATCACCAATACGCCATCAGCGGCAGGCTTCAGTCCCTGCACACCAATATATTCTTTGGCTACCAGGTTCAACCCATCACGCAGTGGTGTGATCCATGCTACATCGGCAATAGCATAATAGGTGATCACCTCCTCAAAAGGCACCGACCTGAAAAAGAAACGAATGGGCACCCAGTCTAACCGCGCATATTTTCCATTAATTTTACCGATAGCCTGCTCCAGTTCAGCCAATATTTTATCATATACTTTCATGCCCGAAGCAGGTGGCGTGCAAATATTAATTAACTCCACTTTACCATGCAGTTGCGGATTGCGTTCCAGGAAAGTTTGAAAAGCATTTATTTTTTCGAGCGGCCCTTTTACATAATCCAGCCGCTCAACAGATAAAATTATTTTTTTGCCATCCGTTTGCTTTTGCATTTTATTTATTTTTTCCTGTGTGGCGGGCTGGTCAAAAATGTGTCGGATATTTTTCATATTGATGCCTACAGGATGTGCGCCCAATCGTATTATTCTGCCGCCGGCATCTATCTCTCTTGTCATTTTATCAACACCCAATGCACAGCTATAGGTCAAAAACCTGTCGGCGCAGGATTGCTCGGAACGTACTTTTACCGGCGTATGGCTTTTTACTACATCCACAAAATTTTCAACATACCTCGGAATATGAAAACCGATATAATCACATTGCAGCATACTGCCAATGATTTCCCTTCGCCATGGAATAATATTAAAAATATCGGCCGGCGGAAATGCTGTATGATGGAAAAAACCAATTTTTACATCCGGCCGCAATTGCCTTAATATTCCCGGAACCATCCACAGGTTATATTCATGTATCCATACCGTAGCATTTTTATCTGCCTCTGCCGCGGCCCTTTCAGCAAATAAGCGGTTTACATTTACATACTGCTCCCATTGCTCATGATTGAACCGCACTTTATCGGCGAATGAAAATATTACAGGCCAAAATGCTTCTTTGGAAAATAATTTATAAAAAACTTCAATCTCTTTTTTGGTGAGCGGAATACTGGAAGCGATAAGATTGGGGTATTTGTTTTCATCAATATACCTGTCTGCACGCCCCATATTTTTATTACGCACTTCTTCCCACGCAATCCACGCGCCTGTGCGCCCGTTGCTGAAGAATCCCAATAAGGATGGAATAATTCCATTAGGGCTTTTCGGCGACACTTTCTTTTCTGTTCCATCTACTTCTTTCATTTCGTAAGGCAGCCGGTGATACATTACGAGCAATTGCGTATCGCCCTGCGCATCCTCAGGTATGTTGTTTGTTTCCTTATTAACATAACCACTGAACTCGGGAAAATGCTTCATAGATTCCAGTATCCCCCCGGCGCCATGCGATGTTGCCTGCAATACATTAGGCATATCACTGGTGTAATCCACCAGTGCAGGTTCCGCTGCGCCAACAACTACCCCTTTGTACTGCGTGTCATATAAAGACCGGTCGTTAAGCGTATCGCCAGCTACCAATATGTCCTTGGAAGAAATGTGCATTAACTTAACCAGGCGCTTTAGTGTAGATCCTTTATTAATATCTTTAGGAAGAATATCCAGAAATCTGCCGGCAGACAATAATACATCCAGCCCCATTTCATCAGCAATTCTTTTTACTGCATCAATATCCGTACGCCCGTCATAAAAAAAAGAGCAACGGCGTTGCTGTGATACGGGCTGCAACCGAAGTCCTTTCACTTTTCGCATCCTTTTTTGTATAAGAAGCGTACCTGGCCACTGGTTTTCAATTTCTGACTGTATGGGCTGAACAGGCTCCAGCGTTTTCCCGTCTAAAATGGTTGCGCCAACATCGCAAATAATATAGTCCGGATCGGGAATCACGGGGTTATCCAGCAATGGCATCACACTTTCAATACCACGCCCCGTAACAAACATTAAGCGTATATTTTCCTGCTCCCGTATTAAACGATATAATTTTAAACGGTCTGCCTGCCGGCCTCCCAGAAATGTTCCATCAAGATCAGTTGCTAATAACATAAAATAAATTTATTGTTCTCCGGTTCGGGAAGAACTGTTAAAAAATATATAAAGAACAATCTCTTGTTTTGCAACAAGTGAAATGATCTGTTTTACAAGTGCTTCTAATTATTTCCGCCTGGGATAGTAGGCGTAGACTAAGTTTCATCCAAAATATTGCCAACACCCTGAGGTATATAAGGTGGTTTGGAACGGATATGCAGCGCAAAGATAAAAAAAATTATGCCGGCAGCCATGGATAAATCTGCAATTTTGTAGCCTGCAAGCACACGTATTATATATATTCCATGTATATAAATATGGCTACCAGATAAATCCATTGTTGAAAACCAATAATAAAACTATTTCGTTTAGGTTGGTTAACAATCTCATGGCTTGAAACCTGCAACCCAATAATGCCGCCCAGGTTATATCTTTGGCCAAAGTGCAGGATGGAAAAATCGAATTTTGTTGACCAGATCAGGATATTTTGCCGGAGCGGGCATGGAGGCGCCGGTAGTAAGCATTTCATGCGTACCAAATACAATCCACAGGCTGGTCCCGACGGCGGTGATGGCGGCCGGGGAGGACATATCATCCTTAAAGGCAATAAAAACTTATGGACTCTTTTGCATTTGCGGTATTTTAAAAATGTACTGGCAGAAAATGGTGAAGGTGGAAGCGGCAATAATTGTACGGGCAGAACCGGAAAAGATATTACTATAGAAGTGCCATTGGGTACGATAGCCTTTAATGAAGAAACAAAAGAGAAGGAAGCCGAAATAATGGAAGACGGGCAGGAAGTAATATGGATAAAGGGTGGACGCGGAGGACTGGGCAATGCTAATTTTGCCACAGCCACCAACCAGGTACCTGAATATGCGCAGCCAGGCGAACCCGGGCAGGAAGCATGGAAGGTTTTAGAATTAAAGGTGCTGGCAGATGTAGGCCTGGTAGGTTTTCCCAATGCGGGCAAATCTACTTTATTATCGGCTGTTACTGCGGCCAAACCCAGGATCGCAGATTATGCTTTTACTACCATTAATCCCAACTTAGGTATAGTAGCTTACCGCGAGAATAAAAGTTTTTGTATTGCCGATCTCCCGGGTATTATTGAGGGCGCTGCAGAGGGTAAAGGTTTAGGTCATCGCTTTCTCCGGCATATTGAACGCAATCCTGTGCTGCTGTTCCTTATTCCTGCCGATAGCAAAGATCACCGCAAAGAATTTGACATACTGGTTAATGAACTGGAACAATACAATCCTGAACTGCTGCACAAAGAGTTTATTATTGCTGTAAGTAAAAGTGACATGCTGGATGACGAATTAAAAACAGCCATCAGCAAAGAATTACCCTCCGCTATTCCGCATCTTTTCATTTCATCGCTTATGCATAAAGGTTTGGTTGAGCTAAAGGATATGCTGTGGCATACCTTAAATAAAAAAATGATCAATAAATAGCATACCATTATAAAATGTATTAATATTACTTCCTCAAAAGTGATTATCTCTATTTTATTATAATGTACGATTGCCTGCCATTTTTGGCATTTATAGCGAAGCCCCCGGGTTTCGCTTTTTTGTTGCATCTACTGAAGTTAATACAAGCCGGAACCAATTATGCCCCATAAAAG
>CAMPJQ010000299.1 GCA_946886925.1 uncultured Terrimonas sp. | reverse complement strand
CGCTTCCTCTCTTACGGCATCAAAAATCAATTCATCATGTACCTGCAGGATCATTCTGCTCTGCATATTCTCTTTTTTTATTGCAGCGTGCACTTTTTGCATGGCCAGTTTGATCATATCCGCTGCGCTGCCCTGTATAGGTGAATTGATGGCATTTCGCTCGGCGAATCCCCGTACTGTAAAATTGGACGAATTAATATCACGCAGCCAGCGCTTGCGCCCCATCAGCGTTTGCACATAGCCGTGCTCGCGGGCAAAATTGATGGTATCATCCATATATTTAGTGATCCCTGCAAATTGTTTTTTATAATTGTCTATGATCTCCTTTGCTTCCGTGCGGCTGATGCCCAGGTTATCAGCCAATCCAAATGCACCCTGTCCATAGATGATTCCAAAATTTACACTCTTGGCTTTATACCGCTGTTCCTTGGTAACAGCTATTTCTTCAATGCTGTATACTTTTGACGCTGTAGCTGCATGAATATCTTTGCCATTCCGGAATGCATCACACATGGCAGGATCTCCGCTGATGGCAGCAACAATGCGCAGTTCAATCTGCGAATAATCGGCAGAGAGTAATATATGTTTATCATCACGCGGCACAAAAGCTTTTCGTATTTCTCTCCCTCTTGCCGTGCGTACCGGTATGTTCTGCAAATTGGGATTATTGCTCGCCAGCCTGCCGGTAACGGCTACAGCCTGGCCGTAGGTGGTATGCACTCTTCCCGTTTTACGGTTCACCAACTGAGGCAGCGCATCCACATAGGTAGATTTTAATTTGGTTAGTTCGCGGTACGCTAAAATATCTTCCACAATTTTACTGGAGTGCGCCAGCTTCAGCAACACATCCTCGCCTGTAGCATACTGCCCTGTTTTGGTTTTTTTTGCCTTGGAATCCAACTGTAGTTTTTCAAAAAGTACTTCACCCAGTTGTTTCGGAGAGGACAAATTAAACCGCACCCCGGCCTGCTCATATACATTTGCTTCCGCCTGCTTTGCCTCTTTATCCAATTCCGCTGAATACTGGTTCAAAAAACCCGAGTCAATCCTTACGCCCTCAAACTCCATATCGGCAAGCACTTTTACCAGTGGATTTTCTACCTCATAAAAAACCTTCTCCACATCTTTTGCCTTCAACTCAGGCAGCAGGGCCAGTTTTAATTGCAATGTTATATCCGCATCTTCAGCAGCATATTCTTTTATCTTTTCCAGTTCCACATCGCGCATATTGCCCTGCTGTTTGCCTTTTTTCCCAATCAACTCTTCTATATGTACCGGTTCATAACCTAAATATTGCGCACTCAGCATATCCATACCACGCTTGCCATCGGGTTCAATTACATAATGTGCCAGCATGGTATCAAAAAGCGATCCCTGTATTTCTATGCCGTACCATTTTAAAACCAGCATATCGAATTTAATGTTCTGGCCAACCCAGGTAATGTCTTTTTTAGCAAACAATGGCTGAAGCAAATTAAGCATTGCAACTGCTTTTTCCCGTTCAGGAGAACAGGCAACATAATAAGCTTCGCCGGGTTTCCATGCAAAGCTCAGTCCCACCAGTTCGGTATCATTGGCATCCAGACCTGTTGTTTCGGTATCGAAACATATTTCTTTTTGTACCAGCAGCTTTTCTGCAAGTGCTTTCAACTCCTGCTCTCCTGTAATGGCGGTATAGGTATGTGGAGTGTTGTGAATATTTTTACCTTCAGGTAAACTTGTTAAGGCTGCATCTTCACCTGTTTGCTTTTTTTCGGGAAAGCTGCTTACGGAAACTTCCTCAACATTGGTATTGCCGAAAAGATCGGTCTGCACAGCGGTGATCGTAACTTTTTCCCCCGCATTCCTGGCGGCGACCGGTAATGCCTCCCCCAATATTCTTTGAGCGATTGTGCGAAACTCAAGGCTGGTAAACACTTCCATCAGCAGTTCGCGGTTCCAGTCCTTTAGTTTAAAATCTTCTTCATGAAAAGCAACCGGCACATTCGTGATGATGGTAGCCAATTTTTTACTGAGTATGGCGGAGTCTTTTCCGTTTCTTATTTTTTCTCCCAACGCACCTTTTATTTTATCTGCGTTCTCAAGTATATTTTCCAGCGTTCCGTATTCGCCCAATAATTTAGCAGCGGTTTTTTCACCTACGCCCGCAATCCCCGGAATATTATCCACTGCATCCCCCATCAATCCCAACACGTCCACTACCTGATCCACACTTTTAATATTCCATTTGGCACATACTTCCTCCGGTCCCATTATTTCCACATCCCCGCCCTGGTAACCGGGCTTATAAATTTTTATTTTATCGCTTACCAACTGTCCGTAATCTTTATCGGGCGTTACCATAAACACTTCATATCCTGCATTTGCAGCCTGTATGCTTAATGCGCCAATGATATCGTCTGCTTCATATCCGTCGAGTTCAATTACAGGAATATTGAAGCCCTGTATAATCCGTTTAATATCGGGCAAAGCGCTCACCAGGTCTTCCGGCGCCTCCTGCCGGTTGGCTTTGTATTCCGCAAAATCAGTATGCCGTTCAGTAGGTGCAAGCGTGTCAAAGCACACGGCCATATGCGATGGTTTTTGATTGTTGATCAGTTCCACCAGCGTATTGGTAAAGCCAAACTGGGCATTGGTATTGCGCCCTTTTGAGGTAATGCGTGGATTGCGGATCAATGCATAATACGCGCGAAAAACCAGCGCCATGGCGTCTAACAGAAATAACTTTTTACTCATGCCGCTAAGGTAATTGTTTTGGATTTGAGATCCGCCACGGCGGACAGGTTTAAAATTTATGCAGGTTACAAGTTCCAGGTTGCATGTTTCAGGTCCAGAAAGATCCGTTTTAATGTAAGCTTATCGTTTGGGGGCTGTCAGCAGTTAGCCGTCAGCGATCAGTCTTGAGAAGAGAGCGGTGAAAGGTGAAAGAAAGATGATTCATTCTATTGTTGGTAATTCTCCCTGACGGCTGATACCTCACACCTGATACCTCATGCCTGATAGCCAACCGCTCACAGCTCACCCCTAAAATCTTGTTCCCAAAAAATGAGGCAGCATTTTGCGCCAGGTGGGCCAGTCATGGGTAATGTCTTCACCCCAAATATCCAGTTCATGCGGTATCCCTTTATCATGCAGCACACCCGAAAACCTCCTGTTGGCCTGCGGATCTTCATAAGCGCCACTGCCTGTTGCTATAATAATTTTCCCTGCTCTTATCCGGCTAAGGTACCAGTCGTCTGTTAGATTGGGAATATAGTGTATGGGTGAATTGTAGTATACCTGTTCATCGTAATATCCTTTTGTATATTCTGTAAGATCATATACCCCGCTCATGGCTATAGCTCCGTTAATGAGGTCGGGGCGTTTTAAAAACAAATTCATGGAATGCAGCGCGCCAAAAGACGCGCCACTTATGATCACCGGGGTATCCCACGACGTGTGATTTTTAACAAAGGGTATTACTTCATTAAAAACATATTCATTAAACTGGTTGTGCCGTATGCCTTTATGTGCGCCTTCCATCTCATTATTTAACCAGCTTTCATTATTGCTACTGTTTATAGAGAATACTTTTATTTTCCCCTGATTGATAAATGGTGCAATGGCATCAATCAATCCAAAACGTTCGTACTCTAAGTAATCTGCTCCGGCTGTTGGTACCAGCAACAAAGCGAAGCCATAATGTCCGTATGTGGCTACCGGCATTTCCTTTCCAAGAGCATGACTGTACCAGGAACTGAGTTCTCTCTTCATACGATTGGTATTGTGTTAGAAATGTAACTTCATCCGCAAAAATCTATACCCTGTTCTGAACTATATTTCCGCATTATTCCAGTACTCCTTCCTTTATTTCTGCCCACAGATCCCTGTAGCATTGTGCCGCATAACCCGACCGTGCATATGCTTCAACAGGCGCTTTGTGTATGCCCATTTTCTCCACGTCGGAAAGGTAAGGGATATAGTTCCCAAAAAATCTTTTGTCTTTATATAATGTTTCCATGATCTCGTTGTGCATATTCTTTCTCAGGTCAACCATGGTAAAGAAGCACATCATTTTAGAAGGATCAATGTCTTTTTCTTTAAAATATGCTTTTACCATATTGTAAGTACGGATAGAAAGCGTGGTTGGTATAACGGGCATCAGTACAATATCAGCCGCATTAAAAATATTTTCAGACAGTACCGAAAACCCCGGCGGGCAATCCACAAACACAAAATCATATGTTTTGTTCAACGGCTGAAGAATGGTTTTTAATCTTTTCTTTGATGATTTCATTTCTTCCATGATCACATCAAAGCTTCTGGCAGAAATATCTGCGGGAATAATGTCTAAGTTTTCATAATCCGTAGCCATGACCGCTTCTTCCAGGTCCGCATCTTTTTCAATTAACTTTTTGATACCTCCCTTATGCCCGGGCTTGGCCTGGTAATAAAAGCTGGAGGATCCTTGCGGGTCAATATCCCAAAGCAGGGTTTTATAACCATCCTGTGCGGCCAGGTAAGCAAGATTTACGCAGGAAGCGGTTTTGCCCACGCCCCCCTTTAAGTTGTATAGTGCAATGGTAACCATACAATGAATATATAATTTTTTTGCTATTGGGGGAAGAGGGATGGGAATTATTGGAGAACATCAGTAAAACGATTTCTGCTAAATGCTGAAGGAAAAGTTTTACCTGGGGATAAAATGTATAATAATTTTAAAGCATTTATAC
>CAMPJQ010000298.1 GCA_946886925.1 uncultured Terrimonas sp. | reverse complement strand
TTGCTGCGCAAAACGATATTTTTTCTTTACAAAATATTGATCCGCCATTCTCAGTTTATACTCATAGTCCTTGCTTTTCATTACTTTAGAAAATTTAGAGCAGGACGAAAGGACACAAACTGCGCCAACCAGCAAAAAAAGGTATTTGATTATTCTCATAAAAGGCGGGCAAAAATAATTGTTTTATAATACAATCTGAGAGAATAAATATAATCTCCCGATATTTAGCAACACGTTAAGGTATTGATAAAAAAACTGGCTACAGCTTATTTGCTGAGCCAGTTTTTTAAAATTTATTATTAAATATTGAAGATCAATGTCTTATCCTCTCCTTCTCAGGTTCGGATGTGGTGCAGGAACGGTATTAGGACCTTCATCACTCACATCGGCTGATCTAAGATCCACAGTATTACAGTCTCCACCAGTTTCTCCATATTTAAATATCAAGCGGTCTGAGCTGATGCCCTGCTTTTCTACAAGATAGTTAATTACCACATTTACCCTATCCCAGCTTAATTGCTGTGAAGATTTAGAAGGTTCGCAGGTATAACTTGTTACTACCACCCTGCAATTGGGGTTCTGACGAAGCCTGTCTGCTACATTAGCTAACACAGCTTCAGCATCCTGTGATATTTTAAAAACTTTAGCATTAAAAGAAATACTGGGTAAATCGCCTATTCCGCAATCGCTACCGCCTCTCTTAGCTACATATCCCTCGAAGCATGACTCATCGGGGCAGGGGCATTTACCTACGCCATCGGCATCAACAGGTTGACAAACTGTGGGTGTTATCAGCTCTTTATCTTTATAATCTGGTACGCCATCTCCGTCAGTATCCCGGCTCACGCCATGCGTATCAACCGATGCACCGGCAGGGGTATTGGGTTCCATATCAAACTGGTCAGAAACACCGTCACCATCCGCATCATCCAATACCGGTTTGGGTATTTTCATATGCTTGGGAGAGTTAAGCTCGCTGTAAGCATAATCCAATGGATTGAGCCACCACAAAGGCTGAACAGACCTGGAGCCTATGTTAATATTTAATCCTAAACTGGCATAATTATACATATCGTTGCTTGGGGAGAGCACCCTGCCTGTGGTAGGGCTGCCAGGGTCGCTTACATTCTGCCAGCGAACGCCATCCAGCAGGTCGTCGCCTGTGAAAGTTAACCTGTCTTCTATAGCGAGGTTTAACCTGTCGCTTAATTTAATGGCAACACCTGCACCTACAGTTCTGGAAAAACGAAGCGTTTTTCCAAAAAGTTTTGCTCTTGCATTGCCTTCATTTTCAGCAAGTATATTGTAGCTTCCGGCATCTAACAGGTTTTTAACATCCTTAATGGTTTGCCTTCTTTCTTTATAAACATTGTTAACTCCAACAGTACTGAAGTTGTATGGCGCATTGGCACCCGATACAACATTGGTTTTAGTTTCATATACGGTAGCGCCTATACCTGCCAGTGCATATACAACAAAACCGGTTTTACCTTTATGAAAACGAATGTTATTGAAAGTGAATACTCCCTGTAATGACAGGTCCTGCACATTGGCTTTATAATTATCGAAAACCGTTTGTCCGGCGCCATACCCTGCATCACGCCAATGATCAGCAAAACCACTGGTTCTCTCTTTCCAGTTCACGCCCCTTGCCATACCATAAACATAGTCAGCGCGTACAGAAAACAGGTAACCCAGCGCCTTTCTTACATGTACGCCAAACCCTGGCGTAGGGAACTGCGATGCCACATCTCCCAATATATTAAACGTACCTACTTTTAGTCCTAGTTCCCACTGATTTCTTGGCTTTGCAGGAAAATTATACTGGTTATTCAAAAACTCATTATGCTGTCCCAGTCTTTTGGAAGGAATTAAAGAAGAATCTCTCCAGTCGTAGCTACCAGTAGTTTCCTGGGCAAACAGGCATGTGGTTAGCAAAGTAAAAATCCCCAGTAGCAAAAAAATCCTTTTGGTTGCCATAATGTCTAAAATATTAGTGAGTGAATACGGTGATCTTACAAAAAAGTTATATGCAAAAGTATTGATTGAGTATCAAATACCAAATTTTTTAGAAATAATAAATTACACAGTTAACTTGCAGTGTTTTACATCAGACAGCAAACTGAATGTATTAGTTGCAACATTTATGCCTTTTTTATAAAGATGAATACAGCAAAGAGAATTATATCGGATGAACTGGCAATCTTCGAATCAAAATTCAAGGCATCAGTAAAAAGCAATGTTCCTTTGCTCGACAGGATAATGCAATACATTGTAAAGCGGAAGGGGAAACAACTTAGGCCCATGTTTGTTTTACTTTCGGCGAAGCTTGCCGGTGGTATCAATGATTCAACTTACCGGGCAGCTTCCCTGGTAGAATTGTTACATACTGCTACCCTGGTACATGACGATGTTGTGGATGAATCGTATGAAAGAAGGGGATTTTTTTCTACATACGCTTTGTGGAAAACCAAGGTTTCTGTTCTCGTGGGCGATTATTTGCTCAGCAAAGGACTACTTTTATCCCTGAACGGGCAGGATTATCGCATACTGCATATCCTTTCCGATGCAGTGCGTCAAATGAGTGAAGGAGAACTTTTACAAATTGAAAAGGCACGGGGGCTGAACTTAAACGAGGATATATATTTTGAAATTATCAAAACAAAAACGGCTTCTTTACTGGCATCCGCGTGCGCTGCAGGAGGCTGGTCCGGATCTGAAGATGAAGATATTACGGAAAAACTGAGACGATTTGGAGAATATACAGGGATAGCTTTCCAGATAAAAGATGATCTTTTTGATTATGGAACCGACAGCATTGGCAAACCTACCGGCAATGATATTAAAGAAAAGAAACTTACGCTTCCTTTAATATATACACTAAATCATGCCACCCCTTCAAAACGAAGAGAACTCATATATATAATAAAGAACCAAAACCGGAGGAAAGAGAAAGTGAATTATGTGATAGAAAACGTAAAACAGGCCGGCGGAATTGAATATGGAGAACAAAAGATGCGGGAATACAGGGAAAAGGCACTTTCAGTGTTGCATGAATTTCCTCCATCAGAAATGCGCAATGCATTGGAAGAAATGGTAAATTACACAACAGACAGAAAGCATTAGCCAAACAAAACACCAATGGAAAAACGATGGCATATCCTTGAGGCTCCGGAAAATGAAGTGAAGCAATTAGCCAAGGCGCTTACCATACATCCGGCGCTTTGTAAAATACTGGCACAAAGAGGAATTGAAACCTATGATCAGGCTAAAAATTATTTCCGCCCTCAACTGTCCGATCTGCATAACCCCATGCTAATGAAAGATATGGCCAAGGCGGTGCAAAGGATACTTACTGCTTTTGAAAACAATGAAAATATCCTTGTATTTGGAGATTATGATGTAGACGGTACTACGGCAGTATCATGTATGTTTCGTTTTCTGCAAAAAATATATATTACCGAAAGGGTTCAGTTTTATATTCCACATCGTTATCGTGAAGGCTATGGGGTTTCCAGAGAAGGCATTGACTACGCTCTTGAAAATAATATTACACTTATAATAGCTTTGGATTGTGGCATTAAATCGGTAGAACTTGTACGGTATGCCAGGTATGTTGGTATTGATTTTATTATTTGCGATCATCATTTGCCCGATGATGAACTTCCTCCGGCAACTGCCATTTTAAATCCCAAACAAAAAGATTGCCCTTATCCGTACAAAGAATTATGCGGTTGTGGTGTAGGGTTTAAACTCATTTGTGCATTAACCCGGCATTTAGGACTTGAAGAAAAAGAATGTTTTAATTACCTGGATTTGGTAGCCACTGCCATTGCCGCAGACATTGTTCCAATGACGGGAGAAAACAGGATCCTTGCCTATTATGGCGTAAAGCAGGTAAACGAAAATCCTTCACCCGGCATAAAGGCTCTTATTGAATTAAGCGGACTTCAAAAGTCAATTATCCATATTACCAATCTTGTTTTTGTTATCGCCCCCCGCATAAATGCTGCCGGGCGTATGGATGATGCCCGCAAAGCGGTTCAGTTGTTTATTGAAGAAGATTATTCAAAGGCTATTGAATATGCCGCGATGCTGCATAGCGACAATGACGAAAGAAAAGAGGCCGACAGCAGCATTACGGGGCAGGCCTTAAGCATTATTGAAAGTGACGAAGTACTGATACAGAGAAAAACAACCGTGGTTTATCAACCGCATTGGCATAAAGGAGTGGTAGGCATCGTAGCTTCCAGGCTTATTGAAAAATATTACCGCCCCACCGTAGTGTTAACGCAAAGCGGCAAAATCGTGGCCGGCAGTGCCCGGAGTGTACCCGGCTTTAATTTATACGAAGCCATTCATGCCTGCCGGCAGCATTTATTAGGATATGGCGGGCATTTTGCAGCGGCTGGCATGACAATGCTTCCTGAACATGTGGAGGCTTTTAGCAACAAGTTTGAAGAAGTGGTTACAGCTCAGATAGAGCCCGCTCAACTCATTCCTGTTCTTTTTATTGATGCGGTAATTGAACTTGCCGATATTAAACCGGTTCTATATAAGATCATCTGCCAGATGGAGCCTTTTGGACCCGAAAACCTCCGACCTGTTTTTGTATGCAGAAATATAACAGACACCGGCTATTCCAGGGTTGTGAAAGAACAGCATATTAAATTTTCAATAAAGCAGGATAATACAGTAATAAGCGGTATTGGATTTAATAT
>CAMPJQ010000297.1 GCA_946886925.1 uncultured Terrimonas sp. | reverse complement strand
CTATTGAAGGACACTTAGCAAAGTTTATTCCTACGGGTGAAATTAAAATAACAGATATTGTTCCCGAGGAAAAGATACAAACCATCCGCAAAGCCATTGAAGAAACGGGCGCCGGTTTTGCCACATCACCCGTTAAAGAAAAGCTGGGAGAGGCTTATTCCTATAGCGAGATCAGGGCGGTTATTGCTCATTTGAATGCTGGAGAACCTGTTAAAGTGTAGTGTTGGGAAGATTAGATTAATTGATTAGAGGTGATTTGTAACCGCTATTTTCCGCCGGCCTGGTTCTTTTTGTCCATTTGCCAGTTGTTGTCAAAGAAGCCTGCCAGTTCAATCGCCTGGCTGCCATCACGCAGCATATCTAAGCGAAAGATCATGTAATCCGGAAAACCGCTCCCACCGGCAAAGTATTGGTTCGCATTGGCAGCATTCATACCTTTTAAGCCTGTACCTGCAACAACCCCAACCGAATTTGATGCCGAATTTTTAATAGGCCAGGTAAAATATACAGCCAGGTCATCGCCACTCCATGCATTGGCTCCGGCGCTTACATGGTTACGGCTTACCTGCACAGGTGAATCGTTCAGCAACAGGTTCCAGGCCGAATTGGTAGTGGCATTGCCATATATGATCACATTGCGGCCTGCATAATCGTTTGTATTGTATTCTTTATCAGGAATGACATCCACTGAACCGTTGCCCCTGTAATACCAGGTTTCCGCATCATAACGGGCTTTATTAAACGCCCATTCATTTTCGGTCTTATTGCCTTTTGTGCCGTACACAAAAACCATGTTGTGGTTGAAGGCTTCTTTAAAAGTGCCATAGCGCTGCGGGCCCTTTTGTTCAGCACCAGGTACTGCCGCAATTTGCCATTGACCGTTTTGCTTTTGAAGCCAGATGCTGTCTTCGGCTCCGGTAGCGGAATAGCGTAGTGGCGCCAAACTATCCAATGTTATGCTGATCAATGTCCCTTTTCCGAATTGACCAACAGCCAGTTTCAGCGTGTGCACATTTTCGGTGGAACCGGTTATGGTTTTGGCAGCTATGTTTCTGCTCAATTGTATACGGCTGAATTGTAAAGAAACAATTTGTTGTTGTATGGTTGCCCAGCGAAAAGAAGAAGATATACCGGGACTTGAAGTTTTGAAGTCAATCGTATTTACCGCACTGTCCGGCAATATGGTATGTGATTTAAAGAAGTTGAATAAAGGCGGCCAATCCACGCTCTCATTGCTGAACCAATGGCTTCCCCCGGGATATTCCTTATAGGCAAAATCCGGGTGAAAATCAGCCAGCACTTTTTTCATCTGCCTTGCATAGTTTACCGAAACTACCCGGTCGGAGTCGCCATGAAAAATATATACACCCAACGGCCTGTAATTTTCTGCCATCTTTACCACATCACTTTGGTTACCGGCCTGCAATAATATTTTTTCTGTAAGAGAGCTGGTGCTATCAGGTATCTTGCCATCATGTGAGCCATATTCTTTAAGGGTCGGGTATCCTGCACAAGGTGCTATAGCCGCCCACAGTTCGGGGTACGCAGCGCCCAAAAACCATGTACCATGCCCACCCATTGAATGGCCTGTAAGGTATATACGTTGAGGATCGGGGTTAAACCTTTTCTTAGCAATGTTCAAAACTTCTATCGCGTCTAAACGTCCCCAGTCTTCCCAGTTAAACCCACGAGGCCTGCGGTTGGTGGCAGCCACGAGCGTGCCCCAATCTTTTGGCTTATAAGCACGGGCCTGTCCAATGGCCTCCACACCTGCGCCATGCACCGAAAGAAACAACGCCGTGTTTGTAGTATCTGAACCCGTTTGTGGGGTTACTGCATAATATTGAAGACTTCCGTCAATAGCACTCACAAAAGTATTAGCGTACGATTCGCCCTGTTCCACCGCTTCTATGGATATATTCTTTTCATCCAGCGTTTTATTTCCGCTTGTGAGTACCAGGGTCATTTCCTGTTTTCCTTTTTGTGTAACACCGGCCGCGTTAAACGAAAAAGGAACTTTGCGTGTGCTCATTGCCGGTACAACAGGTAAAGCCGTAATCATTTCATTACCTGCTATACTGCTTTTTATTTTTAAATTGAGAACAGGCTTTGACGAACTGTTGATCACAACCACCGCACCCTGCAGGGATGCATTATTATTTTGTAAAACAACAACAGGTAAAGTAGGGTCTTCCGTATTTAAACCAACTGGCTTTGCAGGAAAGATAAGGCTGGCAGTTGTTCGAAAACCCGATCGGATATAAAATTCATTCAATCCTTTTTTTAATTTTATAGGAATATACAACCAGCCGGAACCATAGGGATCGCCGGTATGAGGCAGGCCGTTTACAAATACGCTGCTGCCACCTCTTGTATTGAGTAATACTGTTTTTTCTTTAGGAGAAGTATAGGTAACATACAGGTACCCGCTATTGAAAAAACCTCGTCTTCTCATGCCATTTTGCCTGGGCATTCTGAAACTGTTGAGACTGTCTGCATGAACGGCTACCCATTTTATTTCCTGTTGTTCATCATTAACACCTGCAATACCGTTTTCCCGGGGTTGCTGCAGCATATTGTTGTATAGCTGATGTGCCAGCAGGTCGGTATACAGTGCTTCTCGGCCATAATGATGCAGTCCATTAGCCATCAACCCGTTTTTAAAATAAACGGTATCCTGCGCAGTAACAAACAATACGGGAACCGTAAAAAACAGAAACAGAAAAACATGCGACTTCTTCATACTTGAAAATTTAGGCAAGAATCAAAGTTAACTGAATGTGTTTTGCATACAAAGTATAACATCAAAAAAGCCCTGTAACCAGGGCCTTATTATGTGGTTGTACACATGAATGGATTTTAGCAAAAGCGATTAACTATTTATTGTAAAGCAGCAAGAGCCTTTTTAATGCGCTCCACTGCTTTTTCAATATTGGTCATGCTATTGGCAAAAGAGATGCGGATACAGGTAGGTTCGCCGAAGGCGGTTCCGGTTACCGTAGATACATGTGCCGTATTCAATAAGTACATGCACAGGTCATCGGCATTGGCAATAACAGTATCTCCGTGTTTTTTTCCAAAATAAGCATCAACTTTCGGGAATACATAAAAAGCACCATCGGGCACTGCGCATTCAATGCCGGGAATTTCTTTAAGCAATTCCAGCATACGCTTACGACGGTCGGTAAAAGCTTTCAGCATATCGTGAGATGCAGTAAGATCACCGGTAAGCGCTTCAATAGCCGCCCGTTGTGTAATAGAGCAGGTAGCACTGGTGATTTGCCCCTGCAACTTTTCACAGCCTTTTACAATGGCCGGGTCGGCAGCGATATACCCTAAGCGCCAGCCGGTCATGGCGAATCCTTTACTTAACCCGTTTACAATAATAACGCGGTCTTTAATACCGGCAAACTGTGCTATGCTTTCATGTTTGCCTTTATAGTTGATGTATTCGTAAATTTCATCCGAAATAATAAGTACATCAGGATATTTGCTAAATACATCTGCAAGCCCTTTTAATTCGTCCCTGCTGTATACGGAGCCGGAAGGATTACAGGGTGAAGAAAACATAAACAATTTTGTTTTGGGCGTAATGGCCGCTTCTAGCTGCTCCGGCGTAATTTTGTAATTGCTTTCAATAGACGACTGCACGAACACCGGTTTACCGTCTGCCAGGCGCACCAGTTCCGAATAGGTAACCCAGTAAGGCGTTGGAATGATCACTTCATCCCCAATATCTACCACAGCAAGTATTATATTGGCCAAACTTTGCTTGGCGCCCGTTGATGCCAGAATATTTTCGGGCTTGTATTCTAAATTATTATCGCGTTTCAATTTGGTGCATACTGCTTCGCGCAGATCGGCGTAGCCTGCAACAGGCGTATAATGACTATAGTTATCGTCAATTGCTTTTTTAGCATATTGTTTTACATGATCGGGCGTGTCAAAATCTGGCTCGCCCAGGCTAAGATCAATCACGTCTACACCTTTGGCTCTTAACTCACGCCCTAATTTTGCCATCTTTAATGTTTCCGGCTCATTGAATTTCTGTAATCTCGAAGAAAGTTTCATGTTTGTAAGATATATTCAAAATATTATACCACTGGTTTTCAAAAAAGCCAGCAAACCTACGTCCAACTGATGATTCTAAGCGAAGTTATTTCAGATATACTGGTTGATTATATTTTCCAGCCACTCCTGCTTGCCACTCAATTGTTCAGGTTCACCATTTTCTGCCGCAAAGTTTCTCAGGTCTTCCAATTTCAACTTTCCCTGTTCAAAGCTTTGCCCTGTTCCGTTGTCAAATGATGCATAGCGCTCTTTACGGAATTTTTGGTAAGGCGATTTTTGTAATACATTGTCTGCAATAACCAGTGCTCTCGCAAATGCATCCATGCCGCCGATATGTGCATGAAAGATATCTTCGAGGTCGGTTGAGTTCCTGCGGGTTTTAGCATCGAAATTTATTCCGCCACCGGCAAAACCTCCGGATTCAAGAATGATAAGTAAAGTTTCAGCCAATTCATTAAGATTAGTGGGAAACTGATCGGTATCCCATCCGTTCTGGTAATCGCCCCGGTTGGCATCCATACTGCCCAGCATACCATTGTCGGCTGCTACCTGCAACTCGTGCTGGAAAGTATGTCCGGCCAATGTGGCATGGTTTACTTCAATATTCAATTTAAAATCTTTATCTAAACCATAATGCCGGAGAAACCCAATTACCGTA
>CAMPJQ010000296.1 GCA_946886925.1 uncultured Terrimonas sp. | reverse complement strand
GTTAGAATTTACTTACACAAAAGGATTACTTCCGTTTGATTATAATTTAATAACTGGTTTTATTAAAAAGGAAAGCAGGCCTTTTACAAATATTACGAAAGAGGTACAACTTGATTTTCTTCATAAAGAAAACAACTTTAATGAATTTAACCGGGAATCATTGATGCCTCACATGGTTTCGGACGAAGGTCCCGCATTGGCTGTAGCAGATATCAATCACGACGGGCTGGAAGACGTTTTTATTGGCGGGTCTAAAACTTTTCATAATGCAATTTTTTTGCAGCAACAAAGTGGCAGGTTTTTGAAAGCGCCACAGCCCTCCATGCTGCAGGATAGTATGTATGAAGATACAGATGCGATATGGGGCGATGTAAATAATGATGGAAACGTAGACTTGATTGTTGCTTCAGGGGGCAACGAATATTATGGTACTGATGAGCATTTATTACCGCGTATATATCTGAATGACGGCAAAGCGAATTTTGTAAAGTCACAAAATCCCTTCGGTAATCAATATGCAACTGCGGCATGTATTGCATTCAATGATTTTAATGGTGATGGTTTTATTGATTTGTTTCTTGGAGGAAGAGCCGTCCCATGGAACTATGGGGAAGTGCCAGCCTCTTATTTATTGCAGAATGACAGAACGGGTAAATTTGTTGATGTAACCCAAACAAATGCTAAGGAATTATCAAAAATAGGCATGGTAACAAGTGCGGTATGGCTTGATCTGGATAAGGATGGCGACAATGATC
Organism: uncultured Terrimonas sp.; assembly: GCA_946886925.1. The sequence continues at coordinate 3,982 of CAMPJQ010000296.1, read as the reverse complement.
TGATCGTTAGTTGCGAATGGGGCCGAATAACTGCGTTTCTAAACGCCAAAGGATCTTTTACCAAAAAAGATTTGATTGATAAAAAAGGTTGGTGGACTTTTATATTACCCGTGGATATTGATGCGGACGGTGATATGGATTTTGTTGCGGGTAACCTTGGCCTCAATAGCCGGCTTCACGCTTCTGAACAGCAACCTGTCCGTCTTTATTTTAATGATTTTGATGATAATGGCAAAAAGGAGCAAGTACTTACTTATTATGTAGAGGGGAAGGAAATACCTTTTGCCGGTAAAGATGAATTGCAAAAGCAAATACCTTTGTTAAAGAAGAAATATTTTTACGCGGAAGATTTTGCTAAAGCAACATTGACGGATATTTTTTCTCCCGGGAAAATTGAAGAAGCGATGATATTATCAGCGGATTATTTCTCCAACGCTTTATTAATTAATAATGGCAATTTTAACTTTTCCGTTCGGCCTTTGCCCTGGGAGGCACAACTTACCACATACCGGGATGCTGCAATTGTAAACGCTAATAATGACGGTTTACCTGACCTGTTGCTGGGAGGTAATTATTATGCCAATAGTATTGCCGCTGGGAGGTATGATGCCGATTATGGAACGATAGTAATTAACAAAGGAAATGGAAAATTGAAGAGCGAAAATTTAAATGGAATAGCAATAAAAGGAGAAGTCCGGCATATAAAGCCAATAAGGATAGCAGGAAAAGATGCTTTTATTCTGGCCAGGAATAATGATAGTGCCGTGGTGTTGAAATTTACAGACCCCAACAAATGAATGTTATGCAACGCGATTTACAGAGGGGTAAAAAATATTTATATTTCAGTACAATTCTTTTCAATAGCAAAATCAAAATTAAACAGGATAGCCAACAGATGCTATTTGACGGGAATTGAGGATTGTTTTTATAATGAGCCCTACATTTGCTTGTATTTCGTATGTTCAAATCATCTTGTAATTATATAGCCTCTTGTATTATATTATTCGGCGCCTGTAAAAACAAACAGAACACATATGTTCCGCCTGCCGATCCTTTGTTTACCCAAATAGACAAAGCGCAAAGCGGTATCAGCTTTCGCAATGATCTGAAGGAAGATGCCAGTTTTAATGTTTTTAACTACAGGAACTTTTATAACGGGGCCGGCGTTGGCATAGGCGATATCAACAATGATGGACTCGCAGATGTTTATTTCACCAGTAATCTCGGCACAAACCATTTGTACCTCAATAAAGGCAGTATGAAGTTTGAAGATATAACAAATAAAGCCGGCGTAGGAGGTACAAAAGCGTGGAGCACCGGCGTAGCAATGGCAGATGTAAATGGAGATGGGTATTTAGATATATATGTATGCAATTCCGGCAATATTAAAGGCGACGACCGCGCTAACGAATTGTTCATTAACCAGGGTAATCTAACTTTTAAAGAAGAAGCCGTACCATATGGGCTGGAAGAAAAGGGGGGATTGACCACCCATGCCGTATTTTTCGATTATGATCTTGACGGCGACCTGGATTGCTATATGCTTAATAATAGTTTCAGACCTATTGCCAGCTTCGGTTACAACAAAAATATCCGGAATGTGCGCGATTCGGTAGGAGGGCATAAGCTATACCGCAATGACGATTCGGGCAGACAGAGGAAGTTTACCGATGTAAGTGAACAAGCGGGTATATATGGCAGTGAAATCGGTTTTGGACTGGGTGTTAGCGTGGCAGATGTAAATGGCGATCAGTGGCCGGATATTTATGTGAGCAACGATTTTTTTGAAAAAGACTATCTCTACATCAACCAAAAAAACGGAACGTTTAAGGAATCTATCGAAGAAAGTACCGGGCACCTGAGCCTTGCTTCCATGGGATCTGATATTGCCGATATCAATAACGATGGCAGGCCGGATATATTTACTACCGAAATGCTCCCGGAAGATGATTACAAATTAAAAACTGTTACCCAATTCGATGATTACGATGTATTTAATGCCAAAGTGAAAGGTGATTTTTATCACCAGTATCTTCAAAATGCATTGCATTTGAACAATGGCGACAGCACTTTTTCGGAGATCGCATTTTTGGCCAATGTGGCTGCTACCGACTGGAGTTGGGGTGCCTTGATCTTTGATTTTGATAATGATGGATGGAAAGATATACTGGTTTGCAATGGCATTTATAAAGATATAACCAATAAGGATTTCATAGATTTTTTGGCGAACGACAAAAACAGGATACGGGTAATAACAGAAGGGAAATTTAATTTTAAAGAATTTTTAGATTCTATTGCTTCCAACGCCGTACCGAATTACGCATTTGTTAATCAGAAAAACCTTTCTTTTCTGAATCAATCCTACCAATTGGGATTGGGTATGCCGGGATTCAGCAATGGTGCAGCTTATGGTGACCTGGACAATGACGGTGATTTGGATCTTGTGGTGAATAATGTGAATATGGAAGCTTTTGTGTACCGCAACAACGCTTCGCAAAAATTGCATAGCGCATACCTGAAAGTAAAGCTTCAGGGTGAGGGGGGGAACAGTATGGGCATAGGAGCCAAAATCTCGGTGTATGCAGGAGGGCAGGTGCACGACTTGTATCAAATGCTTTCACGTGGATTTCAATCGAGTGTAGATCCTGTATTGTCTGTTGGTCTGGGCAGTAATACGAGCATTGATTCGCTGATAGTGGTATGGCCGGACATGAGAAAACAAACTTTGAAAAATGTAAGCGTTAATACAACCGTGTTACTGAAACAGGAAGAGGCAACCGGGAAATTTGTGCCACAGCCCGCAACCCACACCTTGTATGCTGATGTGACAGCCAAATGGATTTCGGGTGAATCGGCTCACAGGGAAAATTTATTTATTGATTTTGACAGGGAAAGACTGATGCCGAAAATGGTTTCCATGGAAGGTCCTAAATGCGCTATGGCAGACGTAAATGGTGATGGATTGGATGATATTTTTATTGGAGGTGCAAAATCAGATTTTGGAAAATTATTTTTTCAGCAGACCAACGGAACATTGGTGCGTTCTCAGCAGCAGGCTTTTGATATTGCAAATACCACAGATCAAACAGGTGTTGTTTTTTTTGACGCGGATAAAGACGGCGATAACGATTTGTTAATCGTATATGGAGGTAATGAAGACAAAGGAGCGGCTGCAACGCTGCGTCCCCGTCTGTTTTTAAATGATGGCAAAGGAGATTTTACATATGCACCACAAAGCCTGCCGGTTATTAATACCACAGGATCTTGTGCCCGCGTTGCGGATTTTGATAATGATGGTGATACAGATGTATTCATAGGCGGTCGTGTTTTACCGGGTGAATATGGTTTAACGCCCAACTCTTTTCTTTTGGTCAACGATGGCGCCGGAAGATTTACAGAACAAACAGAAAATTATGCCCCGGGGTTAAAGAACGTTGGAATGGTTACGGATGCCCGCTGGACAGATACGGATAATGATGGAAAGCCTGAACTTGTAGTGGTAGGCGATTGGATGCCTTTAACCATATTTAAAAATGAAAATGGTAAATTAGTAAAAAGTGAATTGCCATTTTCCAACGGCTGGTGGAACTGTATTCAGACTGCAGACCTTAATGGTGACGGGAATGTTGATTTTGTAATGGGCAATCTGGGACTGAATTCAAAAATAAAGGGTGACGTTGCCCATCCTGTAGAACTATACGTAAAGGATTTTGATAAGAACGGTCAAACAGAATCTGTTTTGTGCTATTATAAATCAGACAGTATATCTTATCCCCTGCCTTTGCGTGGCGATATAGTGATGCAGTTGCCCGGACTGAAAAAGAAATTTCTAAAGTATGCAGACTATGCAGGCAAAACTATTCACCAGGTTTTTTCGGAAAACGAACTGGAAGGAGCTATTAAAAGAAAGGCTGAGCAATTTAAGACCTGTATTGCTATAAATGACGGCAAAGGGAATTTTAGTTTGAAGCCGCTGCCTTTA
>CAMPJQ010000295.1 GCA_946886925.1 uncultured Terrimonas sp. | reverse complement strand
ACAGAAGATGATGTAATAAAAGAAATTATTCATGCACTGGAAATACCCCGGTAAATATTGAAAAAGATCCTGTGGTTATACCGTTCCTTTATGCTTACCCGCCGGGTGTATATGCTGCTCGGGGGGATTGTGCTGTTATTTGTCATTTCTTTTTTTATTCCCATACTTTTTATGGCAGGACAAGTTCTGCTACTGCTATTGGCCTGTTTGGTAATAGTGGATGCTATTGTATTGTATACGCGCCGGGAGGGCCTTACCGGCAAAAGAAATGTGGCGGAACGGTTTAGTAACGGAGATGATAATATCATTCATATACAACTTGGAAACCATTATACTTTTACGGTAAGAGTTGAACTTATTGATGAACTGCCGTTTCAGTTTCAGCAAACAAACTGGAAAAGAAAAACTGTACTTAAAGGTGGGCAGGATTATCATGTAACCTATATATTGCGCACCCTGCAAAGAGGCGAATACGATTTTGGTAATATCAATGCTTTTGTAACCAGTCCGCTAACACTGGTGCAACGGCGGTTCGTATTTGAACAGCAGCAAACAGTACCTGCATACCCCTCTTTTCAGCAATTGAAACGCTACCAGTTAATGGCGGTAAGCAACCGTTTAAATGAAGCGGGCATACGGCGTTTACGCAAATCCGGCAGTAGTATGGAATTTGAACAGATAAAGGAATATGTGCATGGCGACGACAACAGAAATGTGAACTGGAAGGCTACCGCCAGGAAAGGAGATCTGATGGTGAACACTTTTACAGATGAAAAGAGTCAGCATATTTATTGTCTTATTGATAAGGGGCGTAATATGAAAATGCCTTTTGAAGGAATGACGCTGTTAGACTATGCCATTAATGCATCGCTGGTATTAACCAATGTAGCTTTGCTTAAACACGACAAAGCCGGGCTACTCACTTTTGCAAGTCAGCCTGATACTTTTTTACCGGCAGACCGCAAAGGCATACAAATGGAAATGATACTGGAAAATTTATACCGCCAGCAAACGCATTTTTCGGAAACCGATTTTGAAGCTTTGTATACTCATATTCGCGGTAAAATAAAGAACAGGGCATTGCTGATTCTCTTCACTAATTTTGAATCTATCCCCGGGTTTCAACGGCAACTGCCCTACCTGCGCAAAATAGCAAAACATCATTTACTGCTGGTGGTATTTTTTGAAAATACAGAATTGAAAGCGCTCAGGGAAAAACCCGCTGAAAACCTGGAAGAGATTTATATCAAAACCATTGCTGATAAGTTTGCATTTGAGAAACGCCTGATTGTAAAAGAACTCCAGCAGCACGGCATACTTTCAATGTTAACTACTCCTCAGCAGGTAAGCGTAAATACTATTAATAAGTATATTGAATTGAAAGCACGACAGGCATTGTAAGCGTGCCAAAGAAAAGAACCAAAAAGCAAATAACAATAACCAGACCTGTCCGCCGGGGCGGACAAAACACAAAGCCCGAATTTTAAAGCTCGAAATCCGAAGAGAAGCGCCAGGAATCAAAACACAAACTTTCAAACCGCATGCAGCCTGAACAAAATAATCCGTTTGCCGAAGGAAAAGCGCTACTGATCAATAAGCCATTGCACTGGACTTCTTTTGACGTTGTGAGGAAGATACGTTCCACCATAAAAATTAAAAAGGTAGGTCATGCCGGCACGCTTGATCCTTTGGCTACGGGATTGCTGATCGTGTGTACCGGAAAATTCACTAAAAAAATAAATGAATATATGTCCCGGGAAAAAGAATACACCGGCAGCTTTACCCTGGGAGCATCAACACCTACCTATGACCTTGAAAGTGAACCGGAAAATTTTAAAGACTACAATCATATTACAGGAAGCCAATTGCATGAAGCCACCAAACAATTTACCGGACAAATTCAGCAAATACCCCCGGCACACTCCGCTATTAAACAAGATGGAAAACCGGTATATGAAATGGCACGCAAAGGAATAGCTGTAAAACTGGAACCAAGAACCTTATTCGTAAAAGAGTTTACCATTACAGATATCGACTTCCCGAAAGTGTATTTTAAAGTCGTTTGTTCTACGGGAACCTACATACGAAGTTTAGCGCATGATTATGGCAACGCTTTAGGGTGCGGTGCCTACCTCAGCAGTTTGTGCCGTACAAGAATAGGAGAATTTACATTGGAGAAAGCCATGAGCATAGAAGCCTTTCAGGAAATGGCAGAAGAGATGAAGCGGCAAAGTGGTAAGTGATAAGTGGCAAGAGCAATAAATTTTAAAACGGGTAACCTATCCCAAACTGGAAGGCTGGTCTTCTCATGTTTGAAGTGATAAACCATCCGTCGTTTTGCGGTTTTATGTATTCATCCGACGCATATAACGGATCTTTTAACCGCCAGCCCAGGTCAAACCGCAATAGAAAGAACTTAAAGTCAAGCCTCAACCCTGCTCCCCCCGCTACAGCAATATCCTGATATAAGCGGCTCAAATCAAATACTGCATATTTAAATTCCGGGCTTGAAGATCTTCTTACCCACACATTGCCGATATCTGTAAACAAAGCCCCGCGTAACCAGTAACCATATACCGGAAAAATATCAAACCGGTATTCAATATTTCCTTCTAATTGAATATCGGCATACCTGTCGTCAAATTTTTTCTCCACCACGCCCGGAGGATCCGTAGTAATCGTACGAACCCTGAGTGTATCATAAAAAATACTGGAGCCGGGTCCTAATTTACGCAGTTGCCATCCCCGCATGCTGTTGGGTCCCCCGGCAAAAAACTGCCTGAAGAACGGAAGGGAAATATCTCCCTGGCGGTTCTCGGTTTTAAACCCAAGTCCGTAACCTGCAAACACCCTGTAGGCCCACATGGATTTGGCATGTGTAATATAATGCCTGAAATCTGCACTTAGCTTTATAAAACGGTATAGCTGGCCAAATGGTTTATCATTTTGGGTTTGTTTTTTAAATAAAGCACCGATAAGCAAGCCCGATTCTTCACCATATAACCTCAGGTAATTAAATATCCGTGGATTTGAAGTATTAAACCTGCGTGTATACGTTCCGTTAATTCCCATAATAAGCCCGTTATTATAAGAATATGACAGGAGCGGATAATCCCTTATTAACTGTTCAAAACCCAGGTCAATGTCATAAATGCGGGTAAATTCAATATTGGGAAACCTGATCTGCCAGTTGGTATTAGCTTTTTTTTGAAACTCGTACCCCAGGTATGCATTCAATGTATTGATCTTATAATACTTATATCGGTCTATATACGACCCATCCAGGTTTATATATGTTCTCGCATTTAAAAAATCTGCCTGATTTCTTAGCTTAAATGGCGTGAGTAAACGTGGAAAAATAAGCCTGTTGCTTAATCCCATTTCTGTAGAAAGTATCTTACTGAAATCTGTAAATTCAATCCCCGTTCTTAATACGTTTTCCAGTTGCAATGCCTGGCGGGCAACATTCCTGTTCTTTAACTGGAAATTAAGCGCCAGCCCCTTATTGCCTGCATTGTACAGTTGGTTTTGTGCAGAAAGAATACTGGAACCTTCGAAGTCGGCACTGAAAAGATATTTTTTTGCAGGTACCATACGTATAAAAAAATCCACTGCAGGTTCAACGGAATCCCGGGGGCGTGCATTGATGGTAACATTTTGCCAGGCTTCAATACGGTTAAAGTTGAGGAGTGTTTTGTTGAAATCTGATGCCCGAAAAAGTTCACCGGGCTTCAGTGCAATTCTTTTTACGAGGAAAGATGGTTTAAAGAGATTATACCTGCTGTAAATGCTGTAATCTCCATATTCTGTCCGCTCAAGATTCCGTCGTATACCTGTCATCAATTCTGCCGGCTCATCGGGAAAAATAACTACTCTGCCCACTTTATATAACTGTGTAATGGAACTGTCTTTTAAAGGTATTTCCAGGATGGCTATATCAATTGTTGGGTTTTGATATTTTTTCCTTGCCTCCACCTGCAACTGTATTTGTTCAAAAGGATCTGCAGAGGCATCTATTAAAGATACATTCACGGTATCTAATTGTGCTTTCAGCATCTCCCGGTTAATGCGGTAAAAACCATTGTTACGGAATATTTCAATAAGCCGGTTCAGTTCTTCATCAATTTTCTGATTGCTGAAAGCTTCCGATTTTTTTAGCAGCGATTTATTCTTGTTTTCCTTAACTAGTCTTTGTAAAGTAGTATCCGTGAAATGATAGCTTATGGAATCTATACGAAAAAGACCTCCGGTATTGATATTATAATTTACTTTCAGGCGGTATTGATCGGGTTTATCATTGCGGATAACCGTGTCAACCTTATTCCATTCTGCTTGTATATCGCTGCGGTAATAGCCGTTATTGTGCAGCAAATTGTTCATATTCTGAACCGATCGCTTGATATAGTTGCTGTCGAAAACCGCAGGCCGGTTTAAAACATGACGTATGAACAAAACGCTTTTAAAAACGGGCTTCACGCTGTCCTCAATCTGGGTTTCCAGTTTATTCTTTAATTCTTTTTTTTCACCGGAGCTCATTTTACCGTTAATATGAATTTCATTCTCAAAAACAAATGGCTTATACGGCTGGTATTTTTTAACTACCGTGCATGATGATGCCAGTCCTAAAATGATTATGGTAAAATAGAAATGATTGAAAAAAGAAGAATGTATTTTCATCCGTATATTTTTTAATTTGCCGCATTCAGCGCTGATATTTTGCCGGACGTCTGCCTGGCAGGCAGACAGTGAA
>CAMPJQ010000294.1 GCA_946886925.1 uncultured Terrimonas sp. | reverse complement strand
TCCATGGCGCGTTCCACCGGCTATACCTGCACCGCGGCAGTGCATCTTATTGCTCAAAAGCTTTTTAAAGAACCCGGTGTTTTCCCGCCCGAAAAAGTAGGCAGGCACCAGTCCTGCTTCAACTTTATGATTCAGTACCTGAAAGAACGGAATGTAATTTGGGAGAAAAAGGAACTCGTGTAAAACAAAAAAGAGACATGCGCTAACATATCTCTTATATTTCTTATCAAACCAATTACCTTATTCGGCTTCCGCCACTACTTCTTTCACTTCAGGCACCATTCTTTTCATCATACCTTCGATGCCAGCTTTCAGAGTGATCATAGAAGAAGGACACCCTGAGCAGGAGCCCTGCAGCATGAGGTTTACTACACCGTCATCATAACTCCTGAACTGAATAGCGCCTCCGTCCATTTCAACAGCAGGTTTTACATAATTATCCAAAATCTCTTTAATTCTTTTTACAACGTCATCGTCATCGGCTGCAACACTATTAGATGCTTCTGGTTTTAATGTCGCTACCTCATCTTCATTTATGATGGCTTTGCCTTCTTCGAGATATTCTTTCAAAAAACTACGTATGGAAGGAATCACATCCTGCCATTCGGTTTCTAATGTTTTAGTAAGTGTTACAAAATTGCTGGCAATAAATACAGATTTTATAAACGGAAAACCAAAAAGCTCCTGTGCCAGGGCCGAAGGCTTTGCCGTTTCAATATCCGGAAAATCAATGCTTTTACCGGGGTACAGTAACTTATTGGCAACAAACTTCATTGTCTCGGGGTTCGGAGTCATTTCCGTATAAATACTTATAACGGGGTTACCTGTCCTGATCATACACGCAAATTTAGGTTGCAAAGATAAAAAGAATTACGCTTCTTTAGCCGATTTTCTGTTGCCTGCCTTCAATTAGGCAATCATTTAACGATTCCGTACATTCGGTAAAATTATGCTGCGCGGACTTCAATTATTCATTTATTGAACTGATAAACTGAACATTATGATATCTCCTAAAATTGCAACAGCACTGAACCAGCAGGTACAACTGGAAGCCGAATCCTCGCAAATCTACCTGGCAATGGCGAGTTGGGCCGAGGTTGAAGGATACAATGGCATTGCGGATTTTTTATTCAAGCATTCCGACGAAGAACGGATCCATATGCTGAAACTCATAAGATTTGTGAATGAAAGAGGAGGGCATGGCATTATTCCCGCACTTCCCCAACCCGACCAAAAATACAAAGGTATCCGGCCTCTGTTTGAACAGGTGCTCAATCACGAAATTCATGTGAGTGAAGAGATCAATAAGCTGGTAGACATCTGTTTAAATGAGAAAGACTACACCACTCATAATTTCCTGCAATGGTATGTAAGTGAGCAGATCGAAGAAGAAGCACTTGCCAGGAGAGTAATTGACAAGCTGAAGCTAATTGGAGATGATAAAGGCGGTTTGTATTTATTTGACCGGGACATTGTTACAATTGAAGTTTCTTTAAAATCAGAAAAAGGAGGCAGGGGCTAAATATCCGCAAAAGATTTTGTTATCCATTTTCCCGATCGCCGGTTATTATTATCTCCTCAATCACACCTGATGGTAAAAAACAAATACCTCCGTTATTTGCCGCTGGCTTCGCTGTTTGGTACGCAGCGCACAAGAGAATTATTTCAATATAATCCTACCATACTTCCTGTTCGGGAAGAAGCGGATGAAGTAAAAATATACGTATATGATTACAATGCCCAAGATTTTGAAGAGCACAGGCCGGCCCATGTAGCAGATTGTTTTTCGTTCCGCGATAATGAACATATTACCTGGATCAATATTGACGGGCTTCGCAAGCAGGATGTTGAAACCATTTGCCACCAGTTTGGTATACATGCCCTGCTGATAGAAGATATTCTTAGTGTAGGACAGCGTCCCAAAATGGATGATGTGGAAGGTATTTTATTCTGCCTGCTCAATATGCTGTATTTTAATGAAACCACGCGAACGGTAGAAACAGAACAGATCAGTATTGCCATGGGGAAGGATTTTGTTATTTCGTTCCAGGAAGACGGATCGAGGGATGTGTTTGACCCCATGCGGAACAAATTAAAAATGGTGAACAGCAAGATAAGGCAGCGGGGAGCCGATTACCTGTGTTATTCTATGCTCGACATGATTGTGGATAATTACTTTGTAGTAATGGAAAGGCTTGGTGAACAAATTGAATTACTGGAAGAAGAAGTGATCCGCCGGAGCAATACACGGTCATTGGCACACATTAACCACTTGCGCAAAGAGCTGATTGTACTCAAACGAAATATCGCCCCTGTTCGGGAACTCATCAATGGTTTTATACGCAGCGAAAGCGACTTACTCGAAGACCGCACCACCAAGTATTTTAAAGACATATACGACCATATAGTGCAGGCCTATGATTTTACCGAGAACTACCGCGATATGATGATGAGCATGCAGGATATTTACATCAACAATGTAAATCTTCGCATGAATGAAGTGATGAAAGTAATGGCTATTGTTACCTGCCTGATGGCGCCGGCTACGGTTATTGGGGGCATTTTTGGAATGAATTTCGAAGCCATTCCTTTGCTCCACAACAAGTGGGGTTTTTACATTTCCGTAGCAGCCATGCTCTTTATTCCCCTGATTATGCTGTACCTTTTCAGAAAGAGAGGTTGGTATTAAGACGAAGTCTGAAAGTAAAATGCAGTCTCCTGTTTTAAATAACTGCGTATTGCTGGCGAGGCGATGCCTAACCTTTTTTATTAAATATCGTGCACAAAATCTTTTATCCGTTATTTTTCCTGCCCAAAACTGCAATTATTTTAAACATATACAACCATGAAAAAGGTTTTCATTTGCCTGCTTATTGGAGCTCTGTGTATTGATTATGCACATGCACAAACCAATGCGGGCCTTTTTCGCTATCCCGACGTTTCCAAAACGCAAATTGTATTTACCTATGCCAACGATATCTGGCTGGCGCCAAAACAGGGAGGAACAGCCGTTAAACTCAGTTCCCCCGCAGGCGTGGAGATCTTTCCAAAATTTTCACCAGACGGTAAACAGATCGCATTTACAGGAAATTACGATGGCAACGATGATGTATATACCATGCCCGTTGCAGGAGGTGTGCCGGTAAGAGTAACGGCACATAGCGAGAGCGACAGGATCGTGGACTGGACCAATGAGGGCAACATTTTATTTGCTTCAGAACGGCAAAGCGGCAAAGCACGCTTCAACCAGTTTTATACCATTCCGGCAACAGGAGGACCCGCATCTAAACTGCCAATGGCTTACGCCGAATATGGCGCTTATTCGCCCGATGGAAAGCAAATGGCACTCAACTTCCGGTCACAGGTAGGCCGAAACTGGAAACGCTATCGCGGTGGCTGGAATGCAGATATTCATATTTTCAATTTTGAAACGCTGGCTTCGGAAAATATATCCGCTTCCAGTGATGCTGCAGATGAGTTTCCCATGTGGCATGGAAACTTTGTTTACTTTTTATCCGATCGCGGGGACGAACAACGCATGAACCTGTGGCGCTATAACATAAGCTCCAAAAGTTTTGAGCAACTCACAAAATTTACGGATTACGATGTGCATTTCCCATCCATGGGGCCTGAAGATATTGTTTTTGAACAGGGTGGAAAATTATACCTGTTTTCGCCTGGCACGCTTCAATACAAAGAGATCAGCATTAACGTGGTAACAGACAGAACAGCCTTAAAGCCCAAAGCAGAAAAAGCCGCCAAATATATTCAGCACTCCGGTATAAGTGCGGACGGTAACCGCGTGCTGATGGAAGCAAGGGGAGATATTTTTTCACTGCCGGCAACGCAGGGATTTGTAAAGAACCTCACCATGACTTCGGGTATAGCAGAGCGTTACCCTGCATGGAGCCCGGATGGCAGGCACATTGCTTACTGGAGCGATTCTACAGGCGAGTATGAATTATGGATTATGGAGACCGGCAGGGAATACAGTGCAAAAAAACTAACCGCCTATGGCGCAGGCTTCAGGTATGCACTAAGCTGGAGCCCCGACAGCAAAAAGCTCTGTTATATTGATAAGGCCGGAAAAATAAAGATTTATGATTTAACTGCTAACCAAACCTATGAAGCAGGCCAGGCGATGCGCTATACCCACGGCGACCTTGAATCCTTTTCCTGTAGCTGGTCGCCCGACAGCCGGTGGCTGGCTTACCAGAGAGATCTCGCCAACTGGCATTCGGCTATCTTTATTTACGATGTAAAGAACAAAAATGCGCGGCAGGTAACCAGCGGGTATTACAATTGCAGCTCACCGGCATTTGATCCGGAAGGAAAATATTTATTCCTGCTTACGGCCCAAAAATTTATGCCTTATTATGGCGATGTTGACAATTCCTTTATTTATGCCAACGCCACCCAATTGGCGGCAATTGCTTTGAAAAAAGATGCAGCCTCTTTGCTGGCGCCAAAGAACGACACCGTTTCGATCAAAACAGAAAAGGATACTCCTGTGGAACCGGCTAAAAAAGACAAGAAAAAGAAAGACACTGCCACCGGTAAAAAAGATAATCCCCCTGTTGTGGATATTGATTTTGAAGATTTCGAACAAAGGTTGGTACTGCTACCACCATCTTCAGGTAACCTCAACAATGTAAGCGCTGTTAAAGGGAAAATTCTATACCTCCGTTCTCCCAATACAGGAGCAACGCCCGCTTCGCCTTCGCTTAAATATTACGATGTAGTAAAAAAAGAAGA
>CAMPJQ010000293.1 GCA_946886925.1 uncultured Terrimonas sp. | reverse complement strand
TCACCATATAATTCCGCAATAATATTTTTACATTAAAATGTATTTTATGAAAAAACTCGTACTGCTTGTCACCCTGGTTTGTGGTATTGCCTGGTCTGCCTCGGCGCAACAAAAAAAACCGGTAACGGTTAAAATCGCCACACCCACCGTACAATGTGAACAATGCAAAAAACGCATTGAAGATTATATGAAACATGAGCAGGGGATCACGAAAGTGAATGTAAATTTTAAACGCAAAGAAACTACCGTAACCTACCTCAAAGACAGAACCAATATTGAAAATATAAAAACAGGGATCGCTAATGTGGGTTATGATGCAGATGACGTGAAAGCCAACGAAGATTCATATAAAGAACTACCAACCTGTTGCAAAAAGCCCGATGACCAGTAGTAGGGAGTTTGTGGTTTGGTAACAAGTTGCAGGGTGCAAGGCACAAGTTACAAGTTGCAGTTTGCAAACCTGCTCCCCTGAAACCTGTAACCCTTGTAACCTGAACCCACATGTAACCTGCAACTTCTCACACCGCCTTTTTTATTTTCAGCAATTGTTTTAAAAGCGGCTCCAGTAAATCCAATTGCAGCATATTAGCGCCATCGCTTTTAGCCGAAGCAGGGTCAGGATGGGTTTCTATAAATAGTCCTTCGGCGCCGGTGGCTATAGCAGCTTTTGCTATGGTGCTTATGAGTTGCGGGTTGCCACCCGTTACGCCGCTGGTTTGATTGGGCTGTTGAAGAGAATGCGTGCAATCCATTACTACCGGTACACCATGCGCCTGCATCCAGGGAATGTTCCTGTAATCCACCACCAGGTCCTGGTAGCCGAATGTGGTACCCCTTTCCGTTAGTATAATTTTATCATTACCCGCTTTTCGTATTTTTTCAACTGCAAACTTCATTGCAGGGCCGCTTAAAAATTGTCCTTTTTTTACATTTACCACCTTGCCCGTTTCCGCCGCTGCCAGCAACAGATCGGTTTGACGGCATAAAAAAGCGGGGATCTGCAAAATATCAATATAGGCTGCGGCGGGGGCTGCTTCATCGTGTGCATGTATATCGGAGGTAGTAGGCAGTCCGAATTTTTGGCCTGTTTTTTTTACCAGGGCCAGCGCGCTATCATCACCAATACCCGTAAACGAAGTTGTACTGGTGCGGTTGGCTTTTCGGTATGAAGCTTTGAATATATATGGAATGCCGGATACCCTTTCGGCCACTTCCATTACCAGTTCTTCACTTTCTACAACGCAGGGACCGGCAATGAGGAAAAAATTCTTTTCGTTATAGGACTGCCCGGTAAAAAGGTCTTTTAAAAATTGTTCCATGAGGCAAAGTTAGGTATGGGAGGGAAAGCGGCAAGAAAGAAATTGCAAGAAACAAATCACAAGAAACAAATAAAAATTCAAATCCGAAGAAAGAAATTCTAAAGCCGAAGGAATACAACGATAAACAAAAAACCATAAACTAAAAGAGAAAGGTGAAAGCCGAAAGAAGAAGTATTCATACTATCGTTAGTAGTTATCCACTGATAGCTGACACCTGATAGCTATCAGCTATTTGTTCTCCCTGAACTTCTTGGGTGAAGTACCCATAATTTGTTTAAATGATCTTGAAAAGCTGTACTGATCTGTATATCCCATTTCCTCGGCGATCTGCTTAATAGGGGTTTTCGTTGCTTTGAGCAACTGGCTTGCTTTTTGAATTTTAAGTGAAGTAAAAAGCTGAATGGGGGAATAATGTGTTTTTTGTCTGAACAGTGCGGAAAGGTAGGAAGCCGATACACACGCCTCCCTGGCCAATTCATCAAGTGTGAGATTTTTATGGAGGTGCTGCTTCATAATAAGAATGCAGCGTTCTATAATATTATCTACACCTTTTTTCATATAATTGAAAACCGTAAGCCGGAATGTGCCCAGGAAACTATAGAAACGGAAGTTGGCATACAGCAGGTTTTCCATGTTGTCCATCAGGTAAAGATGATGCATGATATCCTGGAATTGTGCTATCCTTCCTACCAATGGAGGCGTGGTTAGATTTTTATTATTTTTATCGCGGAGCAGGTAAGTATACATCGCTTCTCCAATTGCCCCGTTGAATTTTACAAAATAAAGGCTCCACTGGTCAGAAGCCTCCACGCCCAGCCGGAAATAAGTTTTGCGGGGTAACACTGCAAAATGATTGGCTTTCAGGATAAGTTTTTTATTGTTGATCGTGTACCATCCTATACCGCTTACGCAATACACCAGTACATAATCGGGATTGTTTTTTAATACCTCTTTTTCAAGCGCACTTTGTTCAGCGTAAAAAGCTATTTCGGTTATGTACAGGTTTTTCCCAATAGGATGACTGTCCAGTTTGCTTCGTAACCGTGCAGGTAAAACCCAATGCGTCTGGGCTGTTGCTTCAATGGTACCGGTATCTTGTTTTGTATCTGTACTCACTATATTCAGTTAATTTTCGGTGGCTTAAAAATAGTATTAATTTACAGGGCAATAATAATTTGTGCTATTCTTTTTATAACAATTAACATTGGCCGCTTTTCAAATTTGAATAATCTTTGATCGAAACCCGCATTTAAACGCACCGATCTGAACCATGCAGCATTTACCCCTGATTGATCTGATAGTAATCATTGTATATCTTCTCAGTATGGTACTGGTTGGTGTATACTTTTCGAGGAAAAATAAAAATACCAAACAATTTACCACGGCTTCGGGCAGTATACCCGGATGGGCCCTGGGCATATCATTATACGCTACATTTTTAAGCAGCAATACTTTCCTGGGCGTTCCGGGAAAAGCGTTTGGCAGCAACTGGAATTCGCTTGTATTCAGTTTATCAATGCCTTTTGCCGCATATTTCGCTACCCGGTTTTTTGTACCGTTTTACCGTACGCATGGCGAAGTAAGCGCCTATACGCATCTCGAGAAAAGATTTGGCGCCTGGGCCCGAACCTATGCCATGGTTTGCTTTATACTTACCCAACTGGCTCGCATGGGTTCCATCTTTTTTGGAATTGCACTAACATTGCAGGCATTAACCGGTGTGGATATGAAAACCATAATGGTAGTTACAGGGATCTGCATTATTATTTATACGGTACTGGGAGGAATGGAGGCAGTGATATGGACAGAAGTGGTTCAGGGGATCATTAAAACCGCAGGCGCTTTAATTGTACTGGGCATTATATTATACGAAATGAAAGGAGGTGCAGGGGAGATATACAAAGTAGGTGTAGCAGATGAAAAATTCGGACTGGGTAGTTTCTCTCTTACCGATTTCAGTTCCTCTACTTTCTGGGTTGTTTTTTTATATGGATTTTTTATTAACCTTAATAATTTCGGTATGGATCAGAACTATGTTCAACGCTACCATACCGCGCGGAGTGAAAAGGAAGCTGCAAGAAGCGTTTGGCTCTGTGTATACTGGTACCTGCCTGTATCCCTGCTGTTTTTTATTATCGGCACGGCATTGTATGCTTATTTTAGCCAGCACCCCGAATTGTTAGACGTAGTAAAGCAGCAGGTGGCAGCCGAAAAAAATGTAGATATTAATACCTTAACGCCTGCCGATTACGGCGATAAGATATTACCCTATTTTATGGTGCTGAAAGTGCCTAAAGGTTTGGTGGGGTTGATCATTGCCGCAATTCTCAGTGCTGCCATGAGCACCATCAGCAGTGGTATGAACAGTTCGGCCACTGTATTTTTAAAAGACATTTACCAGCGTTATATCAACCCTAATCCGGGACCTAAAAAAGAAATGGTCATCCTTTATACCGTAACAGCTTTAACGGGCATATTATCCATTGTATTTGGCATTGCGCTGATTGGTGTAAAAAGCATCCTGGACATGTGGTGGGAGCTGGCCGGTATTCTTTCGGGAGGTATGCTGGGCTTATTCTTATTGGGCATGATTGCTAAAAAAGCACGCAATGCAGAAGCCGTTACAGGAACGATTGTTGGTATACTGGTTATTTTATGGATGTCATTATCCAAATACTTTCCGGAACAATGGGAGCATCTTAAAAGTCCTTTCCATGTAAACATGATTGTGGTTGTAGGAACCTTAACCATATTCCTTGTAGGGTTATTATTAACAAAAGCCAGGAGGAAATGAGTATCAACGCATAGCATGCTGGCTCTTTATATTATTCATCAAACATTTGAAAAAACCAAAACAAATTTATGTCAAAGAAATTTGTTCCTGTAATGATAACCCCGTTTACGCCGGAGGCAAAGCTTGATTTTGATATGGTGAAAGTGCTGGTTGATTTTTATCTTGCTGCAGGAGTAAAAGGATTGTTCGCCAACTGCCTTTCCAGTGAAATGTATAGCATCAGTGATGATGAACGGCTGGCGCTTACCAGCGCTGTGGTGGAACATGTTAACGGCCGCGTTCCGGTGGTGGCAACCGGTTCCTTTGGATTAACCATTGAAGATAAAGCGGAATTCACCAAAAAAATATTTGATACCGGCATTGATTCAGTGGTATTGATTACAGGACATTATGCGGCGATAGATGAAGGAGATGATATTTTGTTGCAAAGATTTGAAAAGATGTTATCCCTAACGGGCAATATTCCACTAGGGTTATATGAGTGTCCCGCCCCTTATAAAAGAGTGGTAACGCCGGAGGTATTAAAAACGCTGGTATCAACCAACAGGATGTTCTATCATAAAGATACCTGCTGCGATGAAGCACAGGTGAAGGCAAAATTGGCAGTGATCAAAAACACCCCCATGCAGTTTTTTGATGCGCAT
>CAMPJQ010000292.1 GCA_946886925.1 uncultured Terrimonas sp. | reverse complement strand
TCCTGTTCCAGCACCCTGAAATAAACCTGGGCATCCACACTTGCATTAAGATTATCATTGGTAATAATTTCCTGTGGTTGGGCATCCACCATTTGCTCTGTTATATTTACAATGTACATTTTATCAATAAAAGGGATGATCCAATGAAAACCGGGACTGGCAAACTTGTTGTATTTTCCAAGCCTTTCAATTAAACCCCTGTGCGTAGGTCTTACGATTTTTATTCCCGCAAAGAAAAATAAAATTACTGCTGCGATGATGATTACTGTTGGTGATACCATTGTTGACACTGTTTTTATTATAAAATGAATACCTGGCTTTTATTGAAATTCTCCCGGGCTTTTTAGCTACTCCTGTAATGACGTGATAACCTACATTTCTTATTAATTAGGTAAGGGGCAAACCGCTTTTTTCTGTACAATGATATTAGCTTGAAAAATACTCCGGGAATATTGAGATATATGGTTGAAACCGCCTGATACCCTTTCGGGTTATAGTCTGTTTGCACCTAAAGATAAGCTTATTGTGCCTCATTCCCTTTATTAAATACAATGCCGGTATAACTGCGATGGTGAAATAAGGATCGGTTATTGAAAGGAAGGATACATTTTCCGTAAATGGGAAATGGATGTCTGTTAGCTACCATCAACAGTGTAGCTTACTTCATTTTTTGCTGAACCACTGTTATAATAAAAGCCCTCCCTTAGGTTAACTTTCCGGGTCAGTCATAGTGTTTTATGCAAATGCTTCTTGTTTATTCATCATTTCGGAGAGCTTTTGTAGCTGCTTTGTAAAGCTTTCCATCATCCATTCTTCATGTTTAACCAGTGCGGCAGCGGCGGCAGCCTGTTCGTATTCCATCATCTCGCCCAATCCAAAATGTGCTTCTGCTTTGTTTACCGCGATCCAGAATTTTTGTTCACTGATTATGCCTTCCTGTTCTTCGGTAACAGGAGTTATTTTTTCACCTGCACGACTTTCCATATAGTTTATCTTTTTCAGATCGTTTTCACACAGCTCCAAAACTTCTCTTCGTATGCGGTTGGCCCAAACCATGTCGGCTATTTTATCTTCCTTTTTAGGATCGAGCATCGTAGTAGTGCGGAGTTGCAGCAGGTAAGCCAGGTTAATGCCATTGTGCCTGTTGTGCAAAAGGTAGTATCCTCTTTGATAGAGAAGGATAGCATTATTGAGATGCTCATTTCCCTGGCCCTCCTCGAAGAGATGCTTTTCGATTGATCCTGCAAGTGCTACAGTTTCGGGATCGTTGGTTCGGCCCAGGTCTATTTTTTCAAGGAGTTCAATGGCTTTGTTCAATGCTGCAATATAGTTCGGCTGCTTTGTCTGATACGTGGTGAGGGCAAGCCTTTGAATAAGATACGTATTATTGGAAACAGATGACGATTCACTGTCATCGTGTACCATTTGCAAAGCCGTTTCAAAAAGCGTTTTTGCAGCGTCAAACTGCTTTTTTTGTAAAGCTTCCTCTCCCTCTTTTATGATGAAGGCAAGAGAATGATCTTCCCCGGCACTTTCGCTTTCGGCAGCATCGGTTTTTTCTGTTAATACATCGCCAATCTGGCGTACCACCCTGTTGGCCTTCGCTTTTAAAGAAGGAGGAATAAGACCCTCAATAAAAGTATACACCGGGCTGTCTGGCGATTGGGTGTTTATAACAGTGTCAATGGTATCGCCCAGTAATTTTTGAAAGCGCAGTACTTCAAAATAATCAATGCTGTCGCCCAAATGCGTATACCTGTTAATAACAATATGATTTACGTCAAAAGGATAACCCAGTAAAGCTTCCGACATGATAATGGTAGTGCGTGGCTTTAAAGCATGCCGGATACCCAGTTCATAAAAAGCGTTTACGTTGGCCGTAGAAAGATCGGCAATCACAATATCCGCCGAAAGCAATTGCTGGTACATCTGCAAGTCAATAGAGCCCGAATGGAGAATCTCGTCTGCACGTATGCAGGTAATATTTTTACTTTCCACTACGGGTTTTATAAGCGCCTGGTACGATTTATCAAGATTGAGCTTACGTCCTGTGGCCAAATCGGTTTTTATACCGAAACCCATTACCACGAAACATTTTTTTGTATTGGCCATATAAATGAAATTTTATTGATTTATTATTATTAAAACCGGGTAATACAATGATGTTACCCGTATGGTATGAGTTGAGGCTGCTTTTGCATTTACAAAGTTCGGTCAGTTAAAAATCAAAAATAAACCCACCGTATAATCCGCCATTTAAAATGCCTGATTTTCCTTTTCTTTTTTCATTAATCATAAGGTCGTTGTCATTAATATAAGCTATTCTGAAATGTTTGATCCTGAAAGCAATTGAATAGCTCAACTGTTTTACAGCCAGCCCGGCAGAAAGCAATGCATTGTTAAAAGGCACATAATTTACTCCAATGGCCGCGTCGTAAAAGCCATCTTCTGTAAAAATCACATCTCCTCCAAAATTAAAACGTTGCCATTTGTAACATAAGCCTGCACCCAGTGATCTTTGGTTTTGCATACGACGGTTATTATTTCCGCCTGCGGCAAATGCATCGGCATATAATGTAGTGCCTGCAAGATTCATGGCATTGATACCCACCTGTAATGCATTACTTACTTTATAGGTTGCCGATAAATCAATATCCCATTTATGCCTTTTTACGGTGCTGTCGGTAAATATGTTGGCAGTTGATCCGTTATCATCTATGGTTATTCTAAGCAGGTTGGGGATCCTGAGGTTCTGCCATATAGATTTTACGGTTAATCCAACACTTAGGTTATCATTTATTTTAAAAGCAGGAGCGAGGAAAGCCGAATGCTCCTTCAGTTTTACCAGGAATGAATCTATCTGTACAGTGTTGGCCTCGTTTGAGATTTTTACGAATAATGTGTTCCTGTATTCATCCTGTTGTGTATATATAAAGCCGGCCCCTATGGAGAACCTGTCATTCAGTCTGAAATAGCCACCCAGCTTTGCATTGTTTTTTACGTTGGTAAGCAGGCTGATATTATACGGCGTTCTGCTTTTAACGATTGCTGAAGGATTCCAGAAAACGGCTTCCGACATATCCCGGGCCGGCGAAAAATTAAAGCCGGTATTGGCCGTGTGCGTTAACGCGGATGAGAAGAGAAATTGGCCATATTTAATTTTACCCGGGCCCAACTCCCGGGCCTCGAAAATTCCGGCATTGGATACGATGCCTATTATTGGTGTTATGTTGGTTAGCAGATTCAAAAGCGCCGGTGTTCCCACCAGGGCGGTGGCATTTGTTATTTGGCCTATACTTTGTTCTGGCTGCTGTACTATTACGCTAAGCATGCTGTCTGCCCTGAAAGGCGGTAATTCTAAGTCGTTGCAGTTGGCATTAAACTTCCAGTCTTTTACAGTAACATACGATTTTGTTTTGTCGTTGTTTTTTCTGTCCTGGTCTTCAGAAATAAATACCCGTTTTACTGCTTCACTGCATTGGTTGCATCCCGAAACGATATACAGGCTCACCTGCTTATCCTGGAGCTTTGCAAAAGGAACTCCGGTGTTGCATTCAAAATATCCCGGTGGAGTGGAGCCGGTGGTAGTAGATTTTGAGGGAATAAATGCGGGCACCACGATAATGTTTTCTGCTCCTCTCGTGGAGTTTGGACTTTCGTTCTGGCATCTTACCCTGCCTTTGATAACAAGGGTTTGGCCTGTGGTATGATTGTATAAGACCAGCAGCAAGATGAGGTATATAAAGTGTTTCATTAATCATGGTTTTAAATGAATGAATAAGAATTGGTATTTACCCATCATTTGCAATAAATAAAAACCTGAAAATGCGTTTGCTGTTACCCGGCAATGGTTTGATACAATTGCCCACCGTAACAGTTATGCTTCATGCGTGATGTATGGACGGATTATTAAAAAGGGGCGGTTTAAACGGTGTTCGGCGTTTAGCGGGCAACGGGGTTTAAAACAAAATCTACTTTCATTTCCTTGTCACTGATTTTTACGGCAATTGTTTTATCCTCAAAATCTTTGTTGGAAGTAGTGAGGGTAACTTCATCGCCTACGGTGTAATTTTCCAGCGTTAGGTTATAAGTTCCATTGGTAATGGTGGTAGCAAAGAAGCGGGTGCCATCTGCATTAACCTCCACTCCTTTAACAGGCATTTCAGCAGCGGTTTTAACCTGCCCGGTTATATGGATAACCCCGGAACCAGGTTGGCCGGAAAAGAAAAAAAATCCAAGGATCACTAACAGCACGCCTAAGCCTGCAATGGTTAGCAGGATATGCTTTTTCCTTTGTGCAGTCTTTGCTTTTAAAGCGTTTTGGGCATCACCTGTAATTGCATTACCTGTTGAGACGCGTCCATCTATAATGGCTCTTACCGCACTGAATAATATTTCCAGTTCAGGATGATCCGTTTCTCCCTTCCATGTGCTTAACTGGGCTGCTTCAATACGCCTGAAAGCAAGCGGAATTTTCACGTCCTCCAGTAAAACGGGGGCAAGAATATTCCTTTGCGCCGCTTCACTGGCTTCATTTTTTACCCATTCAGAATTTACGGAACGTTGGGTCCAGATTACAATTACGCACTTGGCATTCGTTAATTCATGCTCAATAACAGTGTCAAACCTTTGGCCTACAGGTATTTGCCTGTCCCACCAAACCGTCCAGCCTTGCTGTTCCAGTGCTTCGGCAATGGTTTTTACCCTGGTCTTATCTTCGCTGGAATAACTTATAAATATGTCAGCCATATTGCTTACAAT
>CAMPJQ010000291.1 GCA_946886925.1 uncultured Terrimonas sp. | reverse complement strand
ATTTGAAATTGAACTTTGTCTTCGGAGTTCCAATTTTAAACTTCGGGCTTTGTATTTTACGCTATTTCCGGCACTGCTGCTTTATACAACACCGCTCTTGTATCAGTGCTTATAGTATAGGTTTCAGCAGCGCCCACCAATACAGATTCCCCTTTTTTTAAATGAAGCATTTGTACAGTAGTTGCTATATCAGCTTCTCCTTCCGTGATCAATAATATTTCTGCCGAAAAAGCGGTATGCGTAAATGTAGCCTGCTTGTCGGTCATAATTTTGCTTACTTCAAAATCGGGAACAGGACAATGATAAATGGTTTCCGCTCCCTTTTTTTCTCCATTCATGATTTGCGGAACAATGCCTTCAAATAAGGTATGTTTTAGCAACTCGGGCACATCTATATGCTTGGGCGTTAAACCACCGCGCAATACATTATCGGAATTAGACATCAGTTCAATATTCTGTCCTTCTAAGTAAGCATGTGGTACACCTGCACCCTGAAATATGGCTTGCCCGGGATGCAGTTGAACGATGTTGAAAAAATAAATGGAAAATATGCCACGGTCAATTCCGGTGTAATTGCCACCGTGCGATGTTAAGGTTTTGCAGGCCCAGTATGCCGGGTCGGATTTTGATAACTGGTTGGCCTTGTACAATGGCTCTGATTGGTGAAGTAAGGGTTCCAGCATACCATCAACCGTAGCCTGCGGTAATTCCATCACCTGTTTGTACAATCCATAATAACTTTCTTTTTCAAATACAGGCAACAGTATTCTAAATGCCTCCGTTTGCTGTAAGGTTTGCAGCAGCAATTTCTTTTCTTTAAAACCATGCAATAACCAAAACTCGCTTAGTGCCAGCATTACCTCAGGCTTATGGTTATCATCTTTGTAATTGCGGTGCGGCGCATTAAGCGGAATTCCGGCTTCATTTTCCCGTGCGAATCCTTTCTCAGCTTCTGCTTTGGAAGGATGTACCTGTATAGACAACATATCCTTTACGTCTAATACCTTAAAGAGATAAGGCAATTCGCCAAATTGACGGGCAACTTTTTCTCCGAGCCATTCAGATATGTCTTCTTTAATCAATTCGTTTAACGCCATACCCTTGTTTTCATTCCACTCAACAATGGAAGGGTTGCTGTTGTGCGCACCCATCCAGTATTCGGCATAAGGTTGTTGTGCAGTATTGTCTATACTTAGTAATGCGGGTATATATTCGGTTCCACCCCATGCATAGTGCTGTACTTTGCCTGTAAGTTTATGCATAATTTATTTATTTAATTATAATCAGTCATTGATACCATTTTCATACATTTCATCTGCGATCAGTTTTTTCCCATCGGCAGCAGCAGTAGCCAATTCATCGCAACGGTTATTATAAGGATTGTCTGCATGCCCCTTCACCCATACAAATTGTATACTGTGTTTTTGCGAAAGCAGGTAAAAATGCTTCCACAGGTCTTTATTTTTTTTGCCGCCTTTAAAATCTGTGGCTATCCATTTTTTCAGCCATCCTTCTTTTACTGCCTTTACTACGTACTGGCTGTCCGAATAAATGGTAACGGGCATATGCTGCTTTTTTATCGCTTCCAGCGCGGCAATCACAGCCATCAGTTCCATACGGTTATTGGTGGTAAGCCGGTAACCCTGTGACAATTCTTTTTCTGCAGATCCCCATTTTAAAATAGCGCCATATCCACCCGGACCCGGATTACCGCGTGCCGCGCCATCGGTATAAATAATTAGTGTTGGTTGAGTCATAATTGTTGCCGGAAGCACGAAGTATTTAAATTCGAATTTCGAAATTAAATACTTCGGATTTTATACTATTATTTCTCCTTTCATATACGTAACGGCGTAGCCGCTCATTAAAACCCTGTCGCCCGATAGTTCACAATCCAGATAACCCTTTCTTGCAGAAAGCTGTATGGCTGTGAGCCTGTTTTTTCCGAGCACCCCCGCCCAATAGGGCGTAAGTAAGGTATGTGCCGAACCGGTAACCGGATCTTCGTCAATACCGCTTTGCGGAAAAAAGCACCGTGAAACAAAATCCGATTCTTTGCCGGGCGCGGTTACCAGCACGCCCCTGCTTTTAATAGTAGCCAGCGTTTTAAAATCGGGCTGTAGCTGTTCAACAGTTTTCTGGCTGTTTGTAACCACCATGTAATCAAACCTTCCTTTGTATACTTCAGTTATGTCTATCTTCAGCCCTTCCTCTATTGCCGGCGGTATATCTGTTGTTTTTTCAAAATGATCACGGGGGAAATCCAAAGTAAGCTGCCCGTTTTTTTGTTGCATTACTTTTAGCAATCCGCTTTTTGAATGAAAGCTGATCTCTTTTTGTTTGTACTGTAAATGGTTAAAAAAAACATGTGCAGCGGCCAGTGTAGCATGCCCGCATAAGTCAACTTCAACAGTTGGTGTAAACCATCGGATATGATAATCATTATCTTTCCCTACAATAAATGCGGTTTCAGCAAGGTTGTTTTCCAATGCTATATTTTGCATAAGTGCGTCCGGCAGCCATTCTTTTAAAGGGCACACAGCAGCAGGGTTGCCGCCAAAAACCTTTTCCGTGAAAGCATCTGCCTGGTATATCGGAATTGTCATGTTGATTGGTTGGGTGATAGTTGATTGGTTGTTCGTTGACGGTTAATTGATAGCTGAAAGCCGATAGCTGAATGCTGACATCTTACACCTGAAACACGCCCAACTTAAATGGGCTTGTTATTGGAGCGTGATTGGCTGCTGCTATTCCTTCTGCAACCAGTTTCCTGGTATCTGCCGGGTCAATAATATCGTCTACCCATAGCCTTGCAGCGGCATAATAAGGTGTTGTTTGTTTTTCGTAGCGTCCTTTAATTTCATCCAATAATTTCTTTTCTTCTGCAGGCTCAATCACTTTGCCTTTTGCTTTTAACGAACTCACTTGTATTTGCAGTAATGTTTGTGCGGCCTGTTCTCCACCCATTACAGCTATTTTTGCCGATGGCCATGCATAAATAAACCGCGGATCATAGGCTTTGCCGCACATAGCGTAATTGCCCGCACCGTATGAGTTGCCAATGATGATCGTAATTTTTGGTACAACAGAGTTGGCTACCGCATTCACCATTTTAGCGCCGTCTTTAATAATACCGGAATGTTCGCTACGCGTACCCACCATAAAACCGGTTACATCCTGTAAAAAAACAAGAGGGATATTCTTCTGGTTGCAATTCATTATAAAACGGGCCGCCTTATCCGCACTGTCATTATAAATAACGCCACCCATCTGCATTTCACCTCTTTTTGTTTTTATTATTTTTCGCTGGTTGGCTACAATGCCTACAGCCCAGCCTTCAATACGGGCGTATCCGCACAGTATAGTCTGTCCGTAATCCCGCTTGTACTGATCAAAAGCCGAGTCGTCGGTTATTCTTTCAATGATATCCAGCATATCGTACGGCTTTGCCGCATCTGAAGGCAGAACGCCATATATTTCAGCCGGATCTTTTTTCGGGAGCTTGGGTTTTATCCTGTTAAATCCTGCGTCTTCTTTTGTGCCGAGCCTGCTGCAGATCTTTTTGACTTCGTCTAAGCATTCCTGTTCAGTATCAAATTTATAATCGGCAATGCCGCTGATCTCGGTATGTGTAACAGCCCCGCCTAAACTTTCGGCGTCCACCTCTTCACCAATGGCGGCTTTTACCAGGTAGGGTCCGGCAAGAAAAATAGAGCCATTGTTTTTTACCATTAATGTTTCATCACTCATAATGGGAAGGTAGGCGCCGCCGGCTACACAAGCGCCCATTACTGCAGCAATTTGTGTAATGCCCATGGCGCTCATCTGCGCATTATTGCGGAAAATCCGGCCAAAATGTTCTTTATCCGGAAAAATTTCATCCTGCATGGGCAAAAACACGCCGGCGCTGTCTACCAAGTAAATTACCGGCAGGTTATTTTCCATGGCAATTTCCTGCATGCGCAGGTTTTTTTTGCCTGTAACCGGAAACCATGCACCAGCTTTTACGGTTTGATCATTCGCTATAATTACACATTGTTTTCCGCTTATATAACCAATACCCGCCACAGTTCCGGCAGCAGGGCAGCCACCATATTCTTCATACATCTGGTAGCCCGCAAAAACACCAATTTCTATAAACGGTTTATCCCCATCAATCAAATATTCTATGCGTTCTCTTGCAAGCAATTTGTTTTTTTCTTTTTGCTTCTCTTTTGCTTTTTTGCCGCCGCCCGCATACATTTCTTCCCGCACCAGCTTTACCTGGCTCAGGGCCAGCTTAAGGGCATCTTCATTTTTATTGTTTTCTAGCGTCATATCAGCAGCATATTTATTGATCGCTGTTTAATCCTTTGTCCAGTAATCTATCACCATAACCTTATCTAAGTAAGGCTTTAGAATATCGCCAAATGCTTTATGAGCGGGATGAGGAAGATATACTGCCCTGTCTGCTTCACTTTTAAAGCTCAGAAAAAAACAATGGGTGAATCCCTGTGCCAGGTTTTCGGGGCTATTGTTGGTTCCCCACTCAAATCCTTTAATTTCCTTGATTTTTGACGGCAAAGCCCTGAATGCATCCTCTACTTTTTTTACATCTTCAGGGCCGGCGTCATCTTTAAATTTAAATACAACAACGTGTCTGAGCATTTTCTGTTCTTTATTGGTGGCTGAAATAATTGTTGCTGCAATAATGCAGGTAGCGATGATAGCAATTACATTTTTCATTTGATCTGTTTTTAAATACCGTATTCGGTAGTTGTTT
>CAMPJQ010000290.1 GCA_946886925.1 uncultured Terrimonas sp. | reverse complement strand
GTCTTTAATCCGAAATTCGAATAGAATACAAAAAACCAAGAACCAAAAACCAAAAACCAAGAACCAGGAACCAATAACAATTACAAAAAAAACAGGAACCAAATAACAACAACCAAATAAAATACACATGGTTCGTTCCCCGCCACGGCGGGCAGGCCCATCATGACAGTTAAAATTCAAATCCGAAATAGAATCACAAATAATAAGCCATGCTTCAAATTGAAACGGATCCCCTGAAATCTGAAACCTGTAATTTACTCAATATCCATACTTCTCTTTCCAAAGTTCTTTCAGCCATTTTCTCAATTCTTCTTCCCTGGCATTTTTGCCCGGATTGTAAAAAACGGTGCCTTTAACCTCGCTGGGCAAATATTCCTGGGGAGAAAAATTTTTCTGGTAATCGTGCGCATACTGGTAGCCTTTTCCATAATCAAGGTTTTTCATTAGTTTGGTGGGTGCATTGCGTATATGCAGGGGCACGGGTAAATCGCCAAATTGTTTAACCGCAGCCAATGCCGCATCTATGGCAAGATATGCCGCATTGCTTTTGGGTGATGAAGCAAGATAAGTGGTGCATTGCGATAATATGATCCTGGATTCGGGATAACCTATCTTATTAACCGCTTCAAATGTGGCATTGGCCAACAAAAGCGCGTTGGGATTGGCGTTACCAATGTCTTCGCTGGCCAGAATGACCAGTCTTCTTGCTATAAATTTTACATCTTCTCCGCCTTCAATCATTCTTGCCAGCCAGTATACCGCGGCATTGGGGTCGCTGCCCCGGATGGATTTAATAAATGCTGAAATAATATCATAATGCTGCTCTCCGCTTTTGTCGTACAGGGCAATGCGCCTTTGAGCAATATCCATTACCAGGTCGTCCGTTACGGATATGGGTTCAGTACCGGGAACTCCGTCTGCAACCAATTCCAGCAGGTTCAGCAATTTTCTGGCATCGCCTCCCGAAATATTCAGCAATGCCGCGGTTTCGTTTAAGTTTATTTTACGCTTACTGAGGCCGGGATCTTTTTCAACCGCCAGCGCAAGTAATTTTTTTAAAGCGGTTTCATCAAGGGGCTTTAATACATATACCAAGCAGCGGCTCAGCAAGGCCGCATTTACTTCAAAGGATGGATTTTCGGTTGTGGCACCTATCAGGGTAATAGTGCCCTTTTCTACTGCTCCCAGCAAAGCATCCTGCTGGCCTTTGTTGAAGCGATGAATTTCATCAATGAACAAAATGCTTTCGGGCTGAAGTTTTGCTTTTTCAATTACTTCTCTTACTTCTTTTACGCCGGCGCTTATGGCGCTCAATGTATAAAAGGGAACATTAAGCGTATGTGCGATAATGTTAGCAATGGTGGTTTTGCCAACACCTGGCGGCCCCCATAAGATCATGGAAGGGATTTTGCCCTGTTGTATGGCTTTCCGCAATATGCTTCCCTGCCCGGTAAGATGTTCCTGTCCTACAAGCTCGTCTAATGATTGAGGTCGTAACCGTTCTGCCAGTGGGGCTGCCATAGTAAAGCAAAAATAAGTGATAAGTTCAATTGGAAGGTTAAGTGAATTTATAGGGGGGAAGCCAG
The DNA here is from genome assembly GCA_946886925.1 of uncultured Terrimonas sp. Next base: position 3,179 of record CAMPJQ010000290.1, on the reverse strand, counting down.
TGCAGGACGTGATTCACCTGGTACAGGAAATAAAAATGCGAAGTAATGAAACTTCGCATAGCGACCAGGGATATGTGCAGGGTGGAATTAGGTCTTATGTATGAGTTAAAAGAGGTTTCTGCTAAAAGGATAGCTTTAATTAGCAAAATTTCTTTTAAACTTAAAACAGAAACCTCATGAACAAAAGTAGCAATTTAGACTTTAGTACTCCGTCCTGCCCACAACCGCTACTGATTATTATTTCGTTGAAGTTAAGATTTGAAGTTGAAAGTAGCTTGTCCAGCCCAAACCACTGCTGAAATTTGCAAAATTGCTGATTGATTTTCCGCCCAGCCACACTTGCTACAAAACCCTTTCCTATGTTGTGTGCTGTCTCGTTGTTCCTCGTCAATTCGAACAGCTCCCAATTTTACTTTTTGGTGGATTTTGCGATTGTTGAATCTATCCAAGTGTTGGCCGATGAAACTCTTGCTAGTGCCATAACTGCACCATATTTTATTTGTCTGTTTAATGCTCCTGAAACTATCCCTACAAGTTCTTGATGTCCATTTTTTTTAATAAATACGCCGCCACCGCTATCACCTTTTGAACCGCCAATTTCAAATTCTAATGGTTTGGGAGAACCGAAACGGTTAAGTGTATCAGTTTCTGGGCTGTCAAAATCACAAGCTAATACATCAGTGCTAAATTCTCTTCCTTCAAAAATACCTCCTACAGCGTCAATTGTATTATTGCCACCAAGGCGTCCAGCAACACGGGGATTTAACATTCCGGAATTACCATTACCCCAGTAACCATAACCAATTTTTGTAATTACATTTCCTTTTTCATTTTTTTCACGATACCTAATAGCGGGTTTAATGCCTACAACTGCCCTGTCTAATTCAATCAACGCTAAATCCCAACCATTCCATTGCAACTCTGTGGCCCCTGGTATTAATTTGGGATGCTTGATAATTCTTATTGTATTGTAGTATCGATTTCCAAAAAACCAATTTGAGGAATCTTCGACAAAATGTGAAGCAGTCAGAACCCATTTCGGAGAAATCAATACTCCCGTCGCATAGTCACTGGTGTCCTTTATGGTTGCATATCTACCTACACAATCAAATTCAGACATCATACCAATGTTTTTGTAACTCTGAATATCTTTATCATGACGAATTATGCCACTAACTAAACCCAAAGTAAGTGTCATTAAAACCAATGCTGCGATTTGCTTTTTGATACTTAATTTAATTTTCATATTTAAAACTTTTCAACTTCGTTGGGGTCGTTACTTATGGCACACAACATTTGTTTTAGTGGTGTAATGCTGCCGGCGCAATAGCGGTTATTCCAAACCAATAAAAAAAACAGCGGGGAAAGCCCGGGCCGCAGGTGGCGTAATCAATCTTTCATTTACAGCCTGGTCTTTTTCGGGTTCCGTTCCTGCATGTAATGTATGATGCAGTACGATGCATAATGCTATTAATGAAATAAGCATTAAAATGGAATGAAAATTCTTTTTCATGATTTGATGTATTAATATTTTTAAGGTTTTTTCTTTTCTAAAATCATGCGCATGGTTTTGCCATTCACATTCAGCGTGGCACTGTCTTCCAGCATCAGGTTCCCGATTTGTTGTACACTGCCCTGCTCATTGTTGAATCTGCTGCCATTGGCCAGTTGGAGATTGAGCCATTTTACATCAGCGGTACTACCCAAAGTAATGGCGCCGCTCTTTTTAACATCTACTGTTAAGCTGTCGGCCGAGCCGTTGAATGTTACATTCCCTTCAGCGCCAATGTTCATTACAATGCCTGCCAGGGTAGCAGGGTCAATTTCAGCACTCGCGGAGTCAATTGAAAGCTTTAAAAAACCGGGGCAATACACGGTGACCGGCAAATAGCCATGCTGATTTTTAGTACGAAGCGTTAAAACATTGCCTTGCGACTGAAATTCAACCTGGTCTTTATTCCAGTTTTCTACGCGTATGGCAAAGCTGTCGGAATGTTTTATGGAAATATGTCCGCGTTGAAATCCATCAATATCTATCTCTGTAAATTGATCTACTATGGTAAGCGCACTTCTTTCATTTTCTATCTGCTGCTCTGTAACGTAATCGCCACTTTTATACTTCGCGTATAAGGAAGCATATATAAAGAGTATTATGATGAAAGGCAGAACGAATAAGCTTAATAATATTTTGTTACTTGTTTTCATACCGTTGTATTGTGTTATGAAAAGTTTTGTTTAATGAATTTTTCAAACCGTGGTTTCAATTCTTCTGTATCCATGCCCAGCAGGTACATATTCCTGAATACACCCGGAAGATCTTTTTGCAGGAATTCTTCCTTTCGGTAACCCAGGGCCTGCTCCCGGGCAGTGGCAGTTACAAAATAGCCAATGCCGCGCTGGTTATAAATGATCTCCTGTTGCTGTAAAAAATCAAAAGTGCGCATCACGGTATTGGGATTCACTTCCAGTTGCACTGCCAGCTCCCTTACCGATGGAATGCGTTCTTCCGCCTTCCATTCCCCGAGCAGGATCTTCTCGCACACGTAATCTGCTATTTGCAGGTATATTGACTGACTATCTTTGAATTGCATGGTTACAAATTTTTAATAGGTACACGATCATATTTCTTTTTCCTTCAGCCTGAAATAAGTTGCTACCCAAAAAACAGGCGCCCACATAAATTTTGCGAGTGCTATAACCGTATCCTCAATCCAGGGTTCCAGGCGGTATAGTTTCATTTCATTATCGCCATATACTGCAAAGCTGGTTAGCCCCCGCATACTAATATTGTGGGGCAATAAATTTTTCGCGAAGAATATGCCTGTCAGCATAAAAAGAAATATGATAAACAATGCTGCAAGAATGGTTTTTATAAATGCAAATCTTTCAAAATACACGGAGCCAAGGATAAACAGCGATTGCAGCGCCAAAAAAATGTATGTGAATATTATTGCAGGTTCTTTCAGGTTGCCAATGGGCCTAATATCATTATCAGGATTAAGGCGAATTATGGCAAAGGTGGTTTGCTGTATAATGAAGAAGCTCGCGAGGTAAACTACCAGGAATGCAACAAGGGAATAGAAATTACCGCAAAGCAATTTTTCGAGATGCGTGGCAGGAATGATGAGCCAGTAAGTGCCTTTGGCTTTGTCGCTTAATGCAACAAATGCAGAGCTGGC
>CAMPJQ010000289.1 GCA_946886925.1 uncultured Terrimonas sp. | reverse complement strand
CAGCGGAAGAAATCCTGAGAGCGGATTGGTTGAAATAGTGGAACTGGTTAACCATCCTTATTTTATAGGCGTGCAGTATCACCCCGAATTAAAAAGCACAGTGGAAAACCCACATCCATTATTTGTAAGTTTTATTAAAGCCGCCAAAGATTTTGTGGAAGAAAAAAACACCCTCAAAAAGCCTTCTTTACAAAGCGAAATGATTTAGCAGGCTTGTTTTTGCCTCTTACCGAAACAATTTCGTTTACACCCTTAAAGTTTATTCAAAGATGTTACCTTTGCCCACTCAAATTTTAAGGTAATATGCAGTTTGATAAAAATGCGATTCTTGGTTTTGTATTGCTGGCTTTGATGTTTCTTGGTTTTTTTTACTTTACACGCCAGGGTCAGCTTGATGTAGAAAAGCAAAAAAAGCATATACAGGATTCCCTGGCTGTTCTTCAGCCCAAAGTAGACAGTAGTATAGTGCGCGCAGATTCTGTGCAACTGGCAACCCAGAGCAAAGTGGCTGCAGCAGGGCAGTTTGTAACGGCTGTAAATGGCACAGAAAATGAAACCGTACTTGAAAATGATGTGCTTAAAGTTACTTTTACCAATAAGGGAGCGCAACCTAAATTAGTAGAATTAAAGAACTACAAATCCATAGATAGTCAGTCTGTTAAACTGGTGCAGGAAGGCTTCGATAAATTAAGCTACCCTGTAAACACGGCTGCCAACCGTTCCATACAGATCAGCGACCTTTATTTTGGCGGCGGTGAAATTACCAAAAACGCAGATGGAAGTCAAACCATAACCTACCAGTTAAAAGATTCTTCGGGGCAGGGCATTCTTCACCGCTTTACGCTGCATCAGGAACAATATATGATTGACTGGAGTATTGAAATAGACGGGGTTAACAGTTTGCTCACGCAAAATAGCATCAATCTTTTATGGCAAAATGAAGTAAAGCAGCACGAAAAAGATATTGTAACAGAAAAGAGGGAAACACAGGTGGGCTTCCGGACAAAAGATGAGTATGATTATTTTACACTTGGACGCTCCTCCGAACAGCAATTTGAAAGTCCTGTACACTGGCTCAGTGTAAAACAAAAGTTTTTTAATACTACACTCATAGCAAAAAATAATTTTAGTTCCGGAAATATTCATACTACCGAAAGCCACGACTCTACCGGCGTGATCACTGCCGCGTCTGCAAATCTTAAAATAACGCTTCCTGCAGAAAATAAAGCAACTGTCCCACTCCGGATATATTATGGACCTAACGATTACAAAATTTTAAAAAGTTACGATATCGGGCTTCAGGATGTAATTAACCTTGGGCAGGGCATTTACGCTTTTGTGAAGTATATCAACAAATGGCTGATGATGCCGGTTTTTGATTTCTTTAAGGGATTTGTGGGAAGCTATGGAATTGTAATTGCATTGCTCACCATATTTATTCGTCTGCTTACTTCTCCATTGGTATATACCAGTTATCTCAGTGGGGCTAAAATGAAAGCCCTGCGTCCTGAGTTGGACATCCTAAAAGCTAAACTGAAAGACGATCAGCAGGCTTATGCCATGGAGCAAATGAAAGTATACAGGAGTGCGGGGGTTAATCCTTTGGGGGGCTGTATACCTGCCCTGCTGATGATCCCGATATTATTTTCATTATATAGCTTTTTTAACGCTACCATTGAACTCAGGGGACAGGATTTTTTATGGGCAACTGATCTCTCATCATACGATTCAATTCTTACATTCGGTTTCAATATTCCATTTTATGGCAATCATATCAGTTTGTTCACTATCCTGGCTACTGTAACCAGCCTTTTGATATCTGTGTACAGCATGGCTCAAACGCCTAACATGGACAATCCCATGATGAAATACATGCCCTATATTTTTCCTGTAATGTTGCTGGGCATTTTTAACGGGTTACCTTCTGCGCTTACATGGTATTATACGGTATCCAACCTCATTACACTCATCCTTCAGTATGTGATCCAGAATTTTATTATTGATCATGATAAAATTTTAGCCAAGCTGGAACTGAACAAGAAAAAACCCAAAACAAAAAGCAAATGGCAGGAGCGGCTTGAGCAGATGCAGGAAACACAAAAAAAATTGCAGCAGGTAAAAAACAAGCAGGGCGGGGGAAAGCGTTAAATGAGATGTGAATAGTTGGAACTTAGCGTTTATTATACATAGTGTTCTTTTTTTAACATATCTGTTTTTATCAGGGCAATACAACCTTGCCCTGTATTTTACTATCTTTATCCATAACCCTTAATAAACAGAACATGTTCAGATACTTGCTTTTTACAGCAACGGCATTGATAACCAGTAATATAACAGAGGCGCAAAAAATACTTTCGGAAGGAACGATTGTATACGATATCACAGTACAAACCGGGAGTAAAGAACCTCAACTGGCTGATATGTTTGACGGAGTTACTACTACTATATATTTAAAAGGCAGCCAAAGCCGTACAGAAATGATCAGCCCGCTCGGCTCTACAATAACACTTCAGGATGCTAAGAATAATACTGGAGTGGTACTCAAAGAATACGGCAATCAGAAATTACTGATCCACATGACCAGGCAGGACTGGGCGGATTTGAATAAAAAATACGCCGGCATAACTTTTACGCCCCAGAATGAAACCAAAACTATTGCAGGATACACATGTCAGAAAGCAGTAGCCAAATTAAAAGATGGTAGTACTTTTACTGTTTTTTATACAAAGGAACTGGTGACAGAAAACAAGGATTATGACTACCAGTTTAAAAGTCTGCCCGGTCTTCCGCTTGAATATGAATCTTCTGTTGGTAACCTTAAGGTAAAATATACCGCCTCAAAAATCGCGTTTGACCCGGTTCCCGTTCAAAAATTCAGTATCCCGGTTAGCGGTTACCGTGAACTTACATACCAGGAAAGCACTAAGCTGAAAGGGAATTAGGGTTTGCTCAGCAACCGGAGAAATCGTATAGATTTCTTTGAAGTTATTGCCCCGGTTACATCAATAAAATAATTGAAAGTATGCCCGCTAATGGTCTTGAACACTGAGGGATTGATGGAAGTGTGAAGAGCTGCCAACAAATGAAAGGATACCTATCAACGTGACCAATATGAATACATTACGCCATCCGATAAATCCATCCGGGAAACTTACTTCCTTGGGTACAAATAAAATAGCTACTCCCAACCACCGCCTAACGACCTGTATAACTGCACAATGGAACTTAGCTTTTGGTATTTTGCATCGAGGATATTAATCTGAGTATTAAGCTCATTTTCCTGCGCCCTCAATACCTCCAGATAATTTGCCAAACCGTGGTTCATTAGCTGCTCCGAATATTGGGTTGTTATGCGATAGGCGTCATATTCCTTGAACTTTAATACTTCGATCTGACTCTGTGATTTGAAATTGCTCAGTGCATCTGATACTTCTTTACCTGCATTTAATATAGATTTCCTGTAATTCAGATAGGCAATCTGCTGATCCGCCAAACTTATTTCGTGACGGGTCTTTAATTTTCGCCTGTTCCAAATCGGCTGAGTCAGTGACCCAATGGCATTTGCAAACATCGCCCGAGGACTAAAAATCTGGTCAATATCCATACTCTGGAGGCCCGAACCTGCCGTCAATCTGAAACTTGGATAAAACCCGGATTTTGCTACATTGACCATTTGAAAAGCACGCATCAACTCAAATTCTGCAGCACGTACATCCGGCCGGTTCGACAAAAGCTGATAGGGTACACCTATTGCCAAATCTGTAAACAACTGCTGACCATCCAATGTACCCCGCTCAATGGTTTTCGGTTCACTGGCCAAAAGCAGATTAAAGGCGTTTTCGGTAACTTCGGTCTGATTGTCTATCTGAACCAAAAGTGACTGTGCATTGTATATCAATGCTTGAATCTGTTTCACTGCGGCTTCCGTCAAAGTCCCTCCCTGCTTCAGGGCTTTGGTGGTTTCCAATGATCTTGTCCTTGTTACGATGGTGCGTTCCGTTACTTTCTGCTGCTCGTCTAATACCAGCAATTGATAATAAAGCGAAGCTACATTACTTACCAATGTTGTTTGGAAAGCCTGCTGTCCCGCTATCGTGCTTTGCATATCGGCAAATGCAGCGCGTTCGGAACTACTCAGTTTTCCCCATATATCCGCTTCCCAGGAGAGTGAAGCGGTCAGGTCGTACTGAAAAATATGCTTCCTCTGACCAATCAACTGACCGAACTGTGTGTTCAACGATTGGGAAGTATAGTTTACACCGGGACCGATATTCAGCGATGGCAGAAAAGCTTTGCCCGATTGCAGATAATAAGAACGGCTTGCTTTTATATTTTCTAAAGCTATATTAATATCCAGATTCTCTTGTAATGCGGTTTCGATATGTGCCTGAAGAATGGGGTCGGTAAAGAAATCAGATCTTTTTATCAGTCCTAAAAACTTCCTTTTATAACAAAATACATGACTATAGTGTCAAATAATACGTATGTTTACGGAGATCTTTATTCATCAATATGCATATAGAAGAAAATCAGTAAGCTTCTTGTTTCTTCAGGGTTTGAAGAATGGTTCATCTGAACCAGTAATTTTTTTGTAGCATACGAAGCTTCCCTGATGATTTTGGCGTACAAGGTGCCGAAGTACAAATCATGTTTAAAGCAGGCAATAAAAAACGCAGTTATGCAAACTTTGGGTGATGCTTCTATCAAACGACAGACGTATCACCTATACCAATTTATTCAGGATAAGTCTCATCATCAACAGGCGCTAACC
>CAMPJQ010000288.1 GCA_946886925.1 uncultured Terrimonas sp. | reverse complement strand
GGTGGTGGGCTTTCCGCATATAACGTGTTTTCAAAAGATAACAGGTATGAGGGTTTTGGTCTGGGTATTTATCCAACGGGAGGCATAGATTATAAATTTCCGGCTATTCCTTTGAATATAACGGCGGATATTCGGCCTACTATATTTCTTTCAAAGCCTGATTATAATGATTCGTTTAATGGAGCTAATTTTGGTCTGTCTGCACGCTATGTTATTGGCGGCAGGTAGAGCATATACCACTAATACCTGAAGCCGCCCGCAAAATGCTCATCTTTACGGTTTTATTTTCTTCTGCACTTCGTAACAGAACGGAGAAGAAGAACAGCAATAGCTATTCTGCCGGATCATATACCCGCGATCAAGGCGCCGTCAGATTGCTACAGTATACAAAGTCTCATTTAAAATATGCGGGGATGAACAGGACCGCGCAGATTCAAAAGGTTCAGGGCAGGGATCAAATACCATGGCCACGTAAGGCAAAGGGGGTTGATCCCTGCTCATAAGATCCCTGTAATTGACCCAGCTTTCGCAGCCTGTTAAAAACAGTTCATCATTCATCACTTCTGCAAAGGATAGAATTTTATATCCCATTGCTTTGTTCATGTGTATCACAGCAGGACTTGCCGACAAGCTAAACAGCCTGGCATCCGGAAATTTACCCCTGCTATGGTCAAATAGGGCAATCTTGATTTGCTTGGATATTCCCGTGCCACGGTAAGCGGGAGGAACGATCAGACCCGAGTTTGCTACATATTTTTGATGCTGCCATACTTCAATACAGCAAAACCCCGCCCATGCTCCGTTGTATGCGTTTACCGCGATAACGGCAAGACCTTCATCCATCTTTTTCATTACATATTCCGTGGGGCGGTGAGCGATACCCGTACCGCGCCTGGCGGATGAATAAGCCATTTCATTTGCAATTGCTGCGGCGTATGAATGATCTGCGGATGTTGCCGTCCGCACTATACATTTTTGTTGATGTTCCAAAGCTTCGGAAAATAAAAAGTAAGAAAAGCAATTCGATAACAAGGTGCGTAAAGGTTATGGAGCTCCTTTACCTGGCATACGCAGCAGGCGTATGCATATCAGCATTGTGGTCGTCGGGGAAAATGCCGGATTGGGGTAACCCTTAAAAGCAACCCTTCATTTGTAAGGATCGCGTGCTTTACGATGTTATGCAGGCGGGTTAAAAAATAATCCAACTTCAGTTCTGTGTTAATATGAGCAATTCTTTATCTGTATCCATTTGCAAAATTACAGAAATTTACAGAATATATAACGGGGGGGCAATATTTATCTTTTTTACCTTCCTTTTTTATTAAGAATGTCAAACAATAGCTCCGGTTCGTTGGTAGTAATGTAATCAAATTTATTATTGATAAACCATTGCATGTCTTCGGCATTGTTTACCGTCCATGCATTCAAACTAAGGTTTAGCTTTTGAGCACCGGCGATCCAATTGCTGTTCTTTTTGAATACAGCGAGGTGATAATCTGCACCTGAAATCTTGTCTGCGGCTAATTGCTCCGGAGTTTTGTCGCCGTTGAGATAGGCTGTTTCTGCCCCGGGCTGCAGTTGCAGTACTTTTTTAAGAATATCATAATCGAAGCTGATGTACATGATCCAGGGCTCAGCTTTTAATTGTTTTACCAATGTCACTACTTTTTCTGCCAGGTATTGACCGCGTTCCTTACTTACTGTAGAGGGCTTGATCTCCAGCACCAACCTTGTTTTTGTTTGCTGCATGCCTGCCTGCAGGTAATTGTATACGGTGGGCAACAATTCACCGTTAGACAGCTTTGTGGCAGACAGTTGCGCATAAGTGCTTTTCTCAATGGTTAGCCCTGCATAATGCGGATCGTGGTTAACCACCAGGCTGTCATCCGCCGTGAGATGTACATCAAATTCGGATCCCGTACAGCCCAGCTTTATGGCTTCTTTCAATGAGGCAATGGAATTTTCCGGCAGCTTCTTTTTCTTCCAGGCGCCGCGGTGGGCAACCACGATATTGGGAGCAAACGTCAGCGAAGAAGTCGTCATTTTTTTAGTATGCATACACCCATTTGATAAGAACAAAAAAAGTAGAGCGGAAAGTAAAAAAAACTTTTTCATTTTATGATTGTTTCAGTGATAGCAGCAAAAGTAAATCTTAAGCCTGTAATTTTTAGCAGTTGTAAAGATCAATGAATATTTCTGGAAGAGAAAATCCGGAGGATGAAATTCGAAGTCCGAAGCCGTAAATCCAGATATGGAATGGCTTTTTCAACCGTCTGTTCAGCCGGGCAGGCATTTCTCGCATTTCCGCATTTTCAAATTATCTCTTTTGCCTTAACTTGCACCCATGCAACAATACCTGCAATTGCTCCGGCATATTATAGACAACGGTGTGCAAAAGCACGACCGTACAGGCACGGGTACCATTAGCTGTTTCGGATACCAGGCGCGGTTTGATCTGAGCAAAGGCTTTCCGCTGGTGACCACTAAAAAATTACACCTGAAAAGTATTATATACGAATTGCTGTGGTTTTTGAAGGGTGATACCAATATCAAATACCTTAATGACCACAATGTAAGCATCTGGAATGAATGGGCAGATGCCAACGGTGAATTAGGGCCCGTATATGGAAAACAATGGCGCAGTTGGGAAGGTGCCGGGGAGCAAACCATTGACCAGATCACGGAGGTAATTGACCAGATCAAAAAAAATCCGGACAGCCGCAGGTTAATTGTAAGCGCATGGAATGTGGCGGATCTTCCCAGGATGGCCTTAATGCCTTGCCATAACATGTTCCAGTTTTATGTGGCTGAGCCAAAAGACGGAGGAAAACCCGCTCTTTCCTGCCAGTTGTACCAGCGGTCTGCAGATGTTTTCCTGGGTGTTCCATTTAATATTGCTTCCTATGCTTTGCTTACGCTGATGGTAGCGCAGGTTTGCGACCTGGAGCCTGGTGAGTTTATACATACCTTCGGCGATGTACATTTGTACAACAATCATATAGAGCAGGCAAAGCTGCAACTGTCGCGTACACCTTATGCTTTGCCGCTAATGCGGTTGAACCCGGAGGTGAAGAATATCTTTGATTTTACATTCGAAGATTTTATGCTTGAAGATTACCAGCATCATCCCGCTATAAAAGCACCGGTGGCAGTTTAAGATTTGAGATTACAAATGTTACAAGTTGCAGGTTACAGGGGCGTTTAAATGATGAGTTTATCGCTTATGGGTTTGTAGTTTATGATTTGTGGATTATCGTTGGGTCAGTTTGGATTCCGGATATTCGGCTTCGGCTTTCAGATTTTTGGCTTCGGGCTTAATTTGTATTTTTTGTTACTTGACTTTTGGTTCCTGGTTCTTTGTATTCCTTCGAATTTCAGATTTTTGGCTTCGGGCTTAAATTTGTATTTTTTTGTTACTTGTTTTTGGGTTCCTGGTTCTTTGTATTCCTTCGAATTTCGGGCTTTTGGTTTTGGGCTTAAATTTGTATTTTTCTTTGGTTCTTGTTTTTTGCAATTTGTTTTTTATTGAATTACCAGCTATGCTTATATCCCTCATCGTTGCCGCTTCCGAAAACAATGCCATCGGCTATAACAACCAACTGTTATGGCATTTGCCAAACGATCTGAAGTTTTTTAAAAACACTACATGGGGTATGCCGGTTATTATGGGGCGTAAAACATATTTGTCTATGGCAGGCGAACCTTTGCCCGGGAGGTATAATATTGTTATTACGCGGCAAAAAGATCATGGTATTCACCGCGATGATGTTTGGGTAGTGGGTTCAGTAGAAGAAGCGCTGGCAAAAGCAGCCGAAACAGATTGCAAAGAAGTGTTTGTAGCCGGTGGCGGACAGATATACAATGTTTTTTTACCGCTTGCCGATAAAATTTATATAACCCGTGTGCATGCCGTATTGAAGGGAGATGTTTTTTTCCCTGCTATAGAGGAGCAAAACTGGAACAAAGTGTATGAACTGGATTTTCCTTCGGATGCCAAACACGCGTATGCATATTCTTTTCAGACCTGGATAAAGAAAAGATAAGATTTCGCAATTCCTCACCGTGTCCATAGCTTTGACCCGATGTACGGTAAATTTCAATTGGCCTTTAAATACATTCACTATTATCTCACTGCCGCTAATGGTAAAGGGCACGGAATACATTCGCCCCTGGTTTTCAATTTTATTACCCATATATTAAACGATAAACGTTTTTTTTATGCATATGATTATGTGGAACGTTTGCGGGCGCATTTGCTGATCAATAATACACCAATTGAAGTGCAGGATTATGGTGCAGGCTCTTCCATTATGGCATCCCGCACACGAACCATAAAAGATATTGCCAGGTGGTCTTTAAAATCACCGAAATATGCCCAATTGCTGTTCAGGATGGTTCATTATTACCAGCCACAAACAATCGTAGAATTAGGAACCTCGTTCGGCACTACCACAGCTTATCTTGCTACAGCAAATCCCACGTCGGAGGTGTTTACATTTGAAGGCGCCGAAACTATAGCTACACTGGCAAAACAACATTTCGCATATCTTAATCTTCACAATATTCACCTGGTAACCGGAAATTTTAACAGCACAGTTCAACCGGCTTTACAAAAAATGCGGCACGTTGATTTGGCTTTTATTGACGGCAATCACCGCAAAGAACCCACACTCAATTATTTTAACTGGTTATTGCCTTATGCGCAGTCAGCCTCCATATTCGTTTTTGATGATATACACTGGAGTGCAGAAATGGAAGAAGCATGGCGGATCATAC
>CAMPJQ010000287.1 GCA_946886925.1 uncultured Terrimonas sp. | reverse complement strand
GCAAACACTTGATTCGGTATTAAAATTAATCGGAAACGTTTTTGATCCCCGCACCCAAAATAATTTTCAATCTATTTTTGCTAACCTGGCAGTGTCTACCGCACACCTGAACAGTTTGCTGAACACGCAAACCGGCGCATTAGCTCAAACTTTATCGAATGCCAGCGCATTTACCGGTAACCTTAAAAAAAATAATGATACCATTACACAAATTTTTGCGAATCTCAATGCTACTACAAGCAAGTTCGCCAACCTGGAACTTCAGCAGACTTTAACAAAATTAGATGCAGCAGTAACTGAACTTAGCACTACTTTAAATAAAGTAAACAACAATGATGGTACTTTGGGATTGCTGATGAATGACAAAAAACTATATAATAATCTTAATTCAACTGCCAATAGTCTCAATGTTTTGCTGCAGGATTTCAGGATACATCCGCGCAGGTATACCGGTGGATTATTATTTGGTAAAAGAGATAAATCAGATCCATTAATGGTTCCACTGTCTGATTCGCTGACCAAAGTTCCAGGTAAAGATAAAAAACGGAGATGAATACACGAAAGAGGATTGTATTATCCGTATTTTTTTTGCTGATCATCCATTTGGCATGGGCACAGCAAATACCAACTATGGCTAGCCCTTCCAATCCTTCCACACTACCTAAAGACAGCACAAGGGAAGTGCATCTCATCCGCTCTGATATTTTAAAATTTGAAAAAAAGGACAGCGTTGAATTGCAGATACTGGTGGGAAATGCAATGCTTCGCCAGGAACATACTTTCTTTAACGGTGACAGCATTGTAATGAACAAGCAGCAAAATATAATTGAAGTATTTGGCAATATTCATATTAATGATGCAGACAGTGTGGATGTATACTCACAATATCTCATTTACTACGGTAATACCAGGATAGCCCATCTGAAAAAAAATGTAAAACTAAGCGATGGAAGGGCAACGCTTACCACAGAAACCCTGGAATACGACCTTAATACCAAAACAGGAACTTATCTCGATGGGGGCAAAATTGTAACCTCCACTTCCACCCTTACCAGTAAGGAAGGCTATTATTATGCAGATACTAAAGATGCTTATTTCAGAAAAAACGTGCGTCTTATTGATCCTGAATATACAATGGCCACGGACACCCTATTGTATAATGCGGATACACAAGTTGCTACTTTCGTTTCTCCCACCACTATTAACGATGGTAAATCTGTAATACGCACATCTGATGGCTATTACGACATGAACAAGGGACTTGCTAATTTTGGCAAGCGTCCTGTAATTGAAGACAGCACTCAATATATTACCGCCGATAATATTAGTTTCGATAAAACAACAGGCGAAGGCTTTGCTGAAGGAAGTGTTGTATATATTGATACCGCGCAGGGAGTAACGCTGATGTCGGAAAAAAGTAATTTTAACCGGGATAGTAAAACCGTTCTTGCCACTGTAAAACCCGTTATGATTATTAAGCAGGATAATGATTCGTTATTTATAACAGGCGATACACTGTATTCGGGTATTAAATTAGACACCTTATATATCAAAGATACCAGCTCAGCAATTGATAAGAATGCCGGCAACCTACCCGCTGATTCTTCAGATATTAATTCACAAACAACTGGACATACTCAATATGATAGCACGGTGAAAGAGGAAATTGTGAAGGACACTGCAATGAAAATTTTAAGAAAGCCAATAAAAACTGCGGATGCCAGGAAGCCTGGGTTATTCAAGAAACGTAAACCACCGTTGCCAAAAGACACTGTAACCCTGCCTCACACCGATACTGCTATATTAAAGCAGGAAATGCAGGAAAAAAATATTAAAACAGATACTTTAGCCATTCACCAAAAAGATACAGTTCTTCAACAACCGGGTCAACAGCATGCAGGAGAAGGCGACACGCTGCTAACCAAAAAATTTCAGCAGGCCAACGGAGATAGTCTGGCGATGCATGCAACAACACCAGCGGGTAAGGACACGGTTAAAGCAATACAGGTGCAGGATATTGACAGGATAGACAGTGTACGTTTTTTTCAGGCATTTCATCATGTGCGCATATTTTCTGATTCGATGCAGGCGGTTTGCGACAGCATGTTCTTTTCGGGAAGAGACTCTATTTTCCGGCTACACATTAACCCGATCGTTTGGGCAAAAGAAAGCCAGATTACAGGAGATACCATTTACCTGTATACTAAAAACAAAAAGCCCGACCATATAGAAGTGCTTGAAAATGCTTTCAGCATCAGTAAAAGCAATGATAGCTTTTATAACCAGCTAAAGGGGAATACCATAAACGGTTTTTTTAAAGATGGCGACATTGATCATATTATGGCCAAAGGGAGTGCCGAAAGCCTGTATTATTTACAGGATAATGACAGCGCTTATACCGGCGCCAATTATGCGCAGGCAGATTTAATCAATCTTTACTTTGTAAAAAAAGAATTGGATAAAATTACATGGCTATACCAGGTGAAAGGTGGCTTCTATCCGGTAAACGCGGTGCCTGAAGAAAGACAAAGATTCAGAAACTTCAAATGGGAAGAAGCACGCCGGCCCAAAACGAGGCTGGAGTTGTTTGAGTGAACATTATTCCTTCATTGGTTCTTTCAACTTACATCCCAACGCTTTGCAAAAGAAACTCGTCATATACGAAACAACACACTTTGAAAACCTTTCGGCATTACTTGTATTAAGCAGTACTTACTTTTCTGAAGTAACTATTTTTATTACCGAGCATTCCAGCAAACAACTTCAATGCATTATTCAACCCTTGCAATTATCATTAAAAATAAACTGGGTTGTACAGGTTAAGGAATCCAACAGGGCCTTTATACATAAATTTTTCCGGCACATCTTCCAATCTTCATATACACACCTTCATATTGGAACCTTAGAGCACAATAAGCTGTTATTTGCCTGGTATTTGCGTAAAATCCACCATCTGCAGTTAAGCATGACGGTACATTCCATTAATGACTTTAAAAGTGGTTTATTCCGAAATATCCGGGATATTTCGGAAACAATGGCAAAAAAAATATTACACAAAAGCATTCAGCAATACAGGGTACTTGCGCCAGCAATGGTAAATACATTTGAACAGGCTTTTCCATCAAAACAAGTGTGTTTTATTCCCGGTAACTTTAATAAGCCAACGGATCAATTTATTTTTTCAAAAAACGTTTTTACCATTATCATTCCAGGCACAGTGGAGGCCAAACGAAGAAATTATAAAATGGTTGTTGATTTTTTGAAAATACATGTAAAGGATCTACTAACCTATACCCCCCTTCATATTATTCTTGCGGGCAATGCAAATTCTCCTTTTGGAAAGGATATAGCGGAAGCATTGCAAAATCTTGCTGATCAGCATTTTTTCAGGGTAAGCGTTTTTATGCATATCATAGAACAACATGAATATGAAATACTTTATCAGCAGGCGGATATTGTATGGGCTCCGGTAATTTTACATACAAACGGAATGCGGGGAATAGAAGAAACAAATGCTGTAACCCACTCCCCTGGCTTTATAACAGATCAGATCTATTTTGGGAAACCTGCCATCATTCCCAAAGGATTGCAATTGCCACCGCAGTTTGCAGGCTGCAACTGGGAATACGAAAATGAAAAAGACCTGCTTGCCATTCTCACTTCTATCTTGTCCAACAAAAGCACTTTGATGGACTCAAACCGCAAAATAAGAATCGCATGCAACTATTTCAGAGCAGAAAATTTCATCGGAGCTTTTAATAATTTGTTAGCCGTAGATTAGCCCATATCGCTTTAACATATGCTCTTCTGTTTTTAATAATTTTTTTACAAAACCCAAGCAAATCAGCGAAGCGCTGGTTCGTTTTGGAATTATATAAATAAACCGAAGTAATCAATACAGCCAGATAAGCCAGCAATGATGCAATAGCGGCTCCAATGATACCGTAAGCAGGTATGAGCAAAAAATACTGTAGTGGTACAGCCATAAGCATCGGTCACCGTGATCGTATAAGTGCCGGGAACAAGGTCTGCAAATGTGTTGCTGTTGACCGCAGTGGCTCCGTTAATGCTGTACGTATACGGAGAAACGCCATCCGTTACTCCCACTACAATCGTAGCCAGGTTACCCGAGTCAAAACACAGATCAGAGCTCGCAGCAATCGTCGCTGTTGGCGGGGTCGGGGTCACCAGGGTAAAACTGGTGGTCACCAGGCAGCCATTGGCATCGGTTACCGAAAGCGTATATGCACCCACCTGACTTAAGCCGGTAAACTGGGTACCTGCCTGAGGGCCCGTGGTGGTACCATCCGGATTTAATAAGGTATACTGGTTGCTTCCCCATCCTCCCACTGCTGATGCGGTGACCGAGCCGTCAGACACACAGGTGATGGCCTGGACATTCGCCGTTATGGATAATGCAGTCGCAGGTTCTTCAATGGTGATGGTTGCAGCATCCGTACAATTGGTCGTTTCATCCGTAACCGTGATCGCATACGTCCCGGCTGACTGACCGGTTAAGGTTATCGTTGCAGCGCTTTGTCCGGTTACTGCTGTTCCACCGTTAATGCTGTAACTGTAAGTACCCGTAAACCCGCCTACTGTAAAACGAACTTCACCATCAGAGCCGCCAAGGCAGCTTACATTCTCAATCAGCTGAGCCGTAACATCAACCGGAACAATGGCATTGATCGTATAACTTTCTGTAAACGTACAGCCTTTACTATCGGTTACTTTAAACGTATAGGTCCCTGGAGACAGACCGGCAAAAATATTATTTGAAC
>CAMPJQ010000286.1 GCA_946886925.1 uncultured Terrimonas sp. | reverse complement strand
GAAGATTGCTGGAAAGCATATTCCATGATAACGGATATGTATACCCCATCACCCGAAAGATTGCGCGACTGGCTGAGTAATCCAAAGTCGAATGGCTATGAGGCCCTGCACACAACCGTAATGGGATCGCAGGGGAAATGGGTAGAAGTGCAGATCAGAACAAAGCGCATGAATGAAATTGCAGAGAAGGGACTGGCAGCGCACTGGAAATATAAAGAAGGTACAAATGATGAGAGCCGGTTCGACAAATGGTTTACGCAGATACGCGAGGCATTGGCGCAGGATGTAAGTTCCATAGATTTCCTGCAGGATTTTAAAACCTCTTTTCTTGCTGAGGAGATTTATGTATATACACCAAAAGGCGATGTAAAAATGTTGCCGGTAGGCGCCACGGCATTAGATTTTGCGTTTTCCGTGCATAGTGTTGTAGGCTCTAAGTGTATTGGCGCTAAAGTAAATCATAAGCTCGTTCCTATCAGTCATAAACTGCGTAGTGGCGACCAGATAGAAATTATTACCAGCAATAAGCAAAAACCGCATGAAGACTGGCTGAATTTTGTAGTAACAACAAAGGCCAAAAGCAAAATAAAGGATGCGCTGAAGGAAGAAAAACGCAAAGTTGCCAGCGATGGAAAATATATACTGCAGCGCAGGCTCGAAAGCATAGGCGCATCGGTAAGCCAGGCGAACATAGAAGAACTCACTTCTTTTTATAAAATGGCTTCACCCCTGGATTTATATTACCAGATAGCTGTAAAAAACATAGATCTTAAAGAATTAAAAGAAGAATTCCAGGTGCTGGGTGATAAACTGGTAATGCCAAAACCTGTAAAGCCCGAACCTGAAATTAAGCATCATGAACCTGATGTTAACCGGCCTGCTCACAAAAAAGAAAACGAACTGATCATTTTTGGTGAAAGCAGCGACAGGATTGTATATACTTTGGCCAATTGCTGCAAACCCATACCGGGAGATGATGTTTTTGGGTTTGTGAGTACAGGTAAGGGATTGATTATTCACCGCACCAATTGTCCTAATGCCGCAAGGCTGATGTCTAATTTCGGGCATCGTGTAGTAAAAACCAAATGGGCCAAAAACAAGGAGATTTCTTTTCTTACCGGTTTAAAAATTGTAGGGCTCGATGATGTGGGTGTGATACATAAAATTACCAACCTGGTATCGGGTGAATTAAAAATCAATATAGCGGCGTTAACCGTAGAAGCTAAAGAAGGCCTCTTTGAAGGGAATATAAAACTATTTGTTCACGATAAAGAAGAATTGGATGAGCTGGTTGACAGCCTGAAAAAGCTGCCAGGTATTGAAGCTGTGGAGAGATATGATACGGATACCCTATAAGATACATCAAAAAAGTGAAGTAGCGTGAATTTTGGATGTCCGGAAATGAAAATCAGTTTGTTATTGATATTAGCTATGATATCATATTTCTTCAGGCCAGTGTGTGGCTATGCCTTGTGCCCGGATAAATTGTTGAAAATCTTCCAGTATAGTTTTTTTCTCCCTGACAGTATGTGGTGTTAGTTTTTTACTGAGCGAATAAGCAATAAGCGAACCGGCAGCTTCACCTATATTCCATTCTACGGGATGCAGCCGGTAGCAACCATTGGTAATATGGGTTGTGCCGATGTTTTTATTTGCCGGAATCAGGTTTTTCATACGCCGGGGCAACAACGCTCCCAAAGGTATCTGAAACGGCAAAGATGCAAAATCGATATAGTTATTGCCACCGGTGCTGGGATGAAGATCAATATGATAATAACCGATACCTACACTGTCAAAAAAGTCGGCGGCTTTATCTCCTGCTTTATCTCCCGCTACTAATATCCTGTTTTCCTTGCCAACGTGTTCTTCCAAAATAGTAAAAACAGATTGTATACGACGCGATTCACGGATATAGGGATATTTGGCCAGGCCATCTGCTGTTCCCACTATATCTCCGCGCAGGCGCAATCCCGGCCATCCCACCCCCCCATCTGGCCGTGGCGCGGCTGTTTGCAACCAATAAAAAAGCGATAAACTAAGTTGCTTACCCTGTTCAATGTAATGTTTAAAATCTTTCTCATTTACATCAATAATGTTATTGATGTAATAATCGTTTTGTGGCCAGTTTGCAATGCTGATGTCACCTGCATAAAACCCGGGACTAAAATTATTCTTGTCGGCAATCCGCCTGTAGTTCCACAGGTTAAGTGTTTTGCCAGTAGACTTGCCTGTGGGATCAAAGCCCAATGCCTTTGGTTGCAGGGTTGAAGGAGTGGAATAGGATAGTGACAATAATTTCCCCGGCCAGGAAGGCGTAAGATCGGGTACAAGGTTGAGCCACTGATCGTATTCTTTTGGTTTATCAATAATATGATTTTCTCCAGGTAAATAATCCATGGCAAAGCAATACGTATAAGCCTGGTTATTTTTTGGATCCGCTTTCTCCGGTGCATGTAATTCGTGTGTATCCTGCCGGGACTCCGCTCCGGTTACATATTCTGTTTTTGTTAATGGCAGCAATTCCCCGAGTTCAGTGGCATCAATAAAATAAGGAGCCGAAAGGATCATTTCATTTCCTGTTTTAGAGGAACGTGCTTTTAGGGCCTTCACCTTGTCTCCATTGGTATCTGCACTTACAATTTTATGCTGTAACAACAACGTCAGTTTGCCCGAACCCAGGTAAGGAGCCAGCATACTATTCAATGCTGCTAAGGCAACACGCGGTTCATGACATAACCTGGAAACCGATCCTGTTCCAGGATTCAAATACTTGTTCGTTCTGGCAGATTCAGTAAGTGGATAATAGTGTACATAATATTCCCGGATAGCCGTGCGCAGGTCGCGGTAAAGTTGTGTAGCGCCAAAAGATTCTATCCAGGGATGTTCATCAGGACAGCTCAGGCCCTGCTGCGTAAGTTGTCCTCCTATCCAGTCTGTTTCTTCGGTCATGACTACACGAAGTCCGTTGCGAAGGGATGCCAGGGCGGCGGCACAACCGCCCATACCGCCACCCGCTATTACAATATCTGCCGATAGTTCGCGGGCTGCTTTTTTTTGATGATGAGTAGTAGTTGATATAACTGAAGTGACGCTTGCGGGGGCCGCAGCAATTGCACTGCCGCCAAGACTTAATGACCTGATGAAACTTCTTCTTTTCACATCCTGAATATTATGAATGCAGACTTTGGAATATGTTCAATGTTAAGCGAGGCGCTGATCCTGTTGTAACAACTGCCTTTTTAATTCTTCATAGTTTACCTTCTGTACACTTATACCATTATCCATTGCGTTTACAGCAGCGGTAGCGGCAGATTCTCCCAGGATCATAAACACAGGTTCCATGCGTATAGATCCGTAAGCAACATGCGAGCTGGACAGGCATACCGGTACCAGCAGGTTTTCGCATTCCTTTTCTTTCGGAAGAATAGATTTGTAAGATATTTTATAAGGTTGAGGTACATGCACGCCAAAATCACCTTCATTTTGCACATATCCTTCCGGCGTTATATAACGTTGAATATTATGCGAATCCAAAGTATATGAACCCATACCGATAGAATCTGTAACAGGATTTTTTCCTAAAATTTCATTTTCGGTCATTACAAATTCACCTACCATTCTACGTGCTTCGCGTACATATAACTGTTGCGGCCAGTTGTCATTGTCAATAAATTCATCTTTAGCAAGCCCCCAGGTATTGAACTCATCCTGTACATCCCGGGGAATGCGTGGATCGGTAGCTATAAAATACATCAGGCCCTTTTGGTAGGTTTTGTGCTCTTCAATGATTTGCTGCCGTAATTTGTAAGACGCGTCAGGGTATGCATAGTTCATTCCTATATTGTCTGTACTGAATGGTCCATGATTATTGGTATCCGTTTTCATATTGGGAATGGGATCAAATTTCTGGAAAAGCTCCCGCCATCCTGCATTGAGTACTCTTACCAACAATTCGTACTGGGAAGGATCATAACCTTTGGGTTGAGGAAAAGACAGTTTATTTTCCGGATGGTTGGATAAGCACATACGGTAACAATACGCCTGTACTTTTTTATCTCCATCTCCCCTCTTGCCTGGCGGGTCTGGGGAAATACGGGGAAGCAGCCCGCTTGAAGGATCGCCCGCCGTTTTGTACGGATCAATGTTTGATTTGAAATAATGTCCGTGATGAAAAATACCAGTTACGATACCGCCCCATTTTTCGTTGTATAAACTGGCGGATTCCCTTCCAACTGCATACTTAACATTTGCGGCTGCCATCAGGTCGCCTTCATAAGTGGCATCTATAAACATCTTTCCTGTGAAGGTATTCCCGCTTAATGTTTTGATAGCGGTAATCCTTCCATTCTTTACTTCTACTCCTTTTTCACGATCCAGCCATTCATCACGTAATACCTGTATACCATTTTCCTTTACAAAATCTTCAAACACTTTCTCCGCAGCATGTGGCTCAAATATCCACATCGTTCTGTTCACTCCATCTACGGCAGGTGTGCCCTGTCCTTTATTACCATAGGCTTCCTTCTTCTGCCACTTCCAGGATTCCGGTCGGTCATAATGAAGATATATACGATGGTAAAATTCTCTTGCCAAACCGCCGATTACCGTTTTATTTCCTGTATCTGTAAATCCAAGTCCTCCCGATGTCATACCGCCGAGATGGTTATCTGGTGAGACAATCATTACAGATTTTCCCAACTTTTTTGCCTGCACCGCGGCGGTAACGGCCGCGGATGTTCCCCCATAAACAATAATATCCGCATCATATTTTTTCCCCTTACCCAATGTGG
>CAMPJQ010000285.1 GCA_946886925.1 uncultured Terrimonas sp. | reverse complement strand
CCCGCGACCTCCGCCGTGACAGGGCGGCATTCTAACCAACTGAACTACCGATCCTCAAATTTTGGTATTGCTACCTCATTTTTCGGGACGGCAAAGATAGGGTTTTTGGCTTCTCCCCAAAAAAAAATTAAACGAATAGTACTGCAAATGTGGAGTTGAGCACCCATAGCCGCTTCCTAAGATCAAAGCTATACCATCAACTTATAAACTGCACTGCACACTTAACCATACACTTCTTCCTGCGCCATTGATCCCCGAACCATGTGTGCGGTAATCTTCATTAAAAATATTTTGAATGCCTGCGCGGAGTTGTACTATTTTCCAGGAATAACCTGCATATAAATTAAGCAGGTTAAATGAAGGGGTACCACCTTCCGGTATCCGGTTATCATCTTTGTCTCCCTGGGCAAGCCTGTCCTGCTTTCCTGCATACAACCATTCGGCCGATAATTGCCAGGTAGTATGTGCATACACGGTCATAACTCTTCCATGCACAGGGGGAATTCTTCGCATGGGTTCATTCCTCGTTTTGTTTTTCCCGTAGTTATAAGCCAGGTTTCCGGAAACAGTTAGTTTTTTGATTAACCGGTAAGTTAAACCCGCTTCGAATCCCCCGATATAACCTTGTTCCGTATTTTCCTTTCGGTAAACAGGGTAGCCGTTTACCGAATCGCCTGTTACCCGAACCCTTGTAATAAGATCTTTCAATTGCATATAATAAACGGAAGCGGCGCCGGAAAGTTTTTCTGCAGCAAATTTATATCCGAGTTCTGTGGTTCTTGATCTCTCGGGGTTTAACCCGGCAGTTGGGATTTCATACCTGAAATCAACAATGCCCAGTGTACCCATATCATCAATGTTCGGAGCCCGGTATCCATTGCTCAGTGAAACAAAAACTTTGTGATGCTTGTTCAGGTCATAGATCAGGGCTGCATTGCCCACCAGCGCGGAGGGATTAACTTTTACTTTCCCCAGCGAGCCATCGGTGAGGCGGATATCGAACACATTAAAACGGGCGCCTATTTCCACCCCAAGGCGGTTGAATTCGAAGTGGTGCAAACTGTAAACAGAATAATTGCCATATGCAGCGCCATGAGGATATAATCCCCGAAGTTCCTGTACTGTGCCTGTGCCTTCGGTAATGTCTTTACGCAAACTCCTTACCTTATCCCGGTACAATTCAATACCGGAGTTGGCAGACCATTTTTTGGAAAAGACGCTGTACAAATCAGCGGTTAATCCTGGTGTAGTTACTTCATCTTTTTCCCTGCGCAAAACAGCGCTTCCATTGCGCAAACTGTTTCTGCCTTCTATGCTATGCTGCCACGAAGCTGTAATTTGTAACTGTTTCATCAGTCTGCTGCTGCCATCCACCTCAAACCTGGCATAACTCAGCATACGCTGCTGCGGATCGGTTTCATTGATCTTATAATTCTCCAGCACTATTTTATGATATACGGGTACGTTTGTTTGCCGGAGCAACTGGTGGGCCGCAATGAGCTGTGTATTTTTTGACAACTTAAACTTCAGTTTCAGATCAAGGGCCTGTTCCTGGTACCCCGAGGGTGATTGTTTGCCCGTTGTGTCGCCGCCCCACAGGTCGCCGAAATTGCGAATGCTTACACCTGCAGCGGCGGCAAAATGCTTGCCTGAATATTGTATTTCCCCGCGGCCCGTTTGTTCCATTGCCCTGCTCGCCAGTTTTCCCGTGAGGGAACCATTCCAGCGGCTGCCATCAACAGAAAACGCGGGTTCTTTTGTAAACACCTGGATCACACCACCCATGGCATCGGAGCCATACTGTACCGAACCTGTCCCCTTAGCTACTTCTATTCGATCTATACTATAGGGATCAATGGTATTAAGATATTGATTGGGACCATACCTAAAGGTGGAATTGTTGAGTCTTATGCCATCCACCAGCATCAATACCTGGTTACCGGTAAGTCCGCGTACAAAAGGAGAACCCCCGCCGTGATTGGTTTTTTGTACAAATACCCCGGCCATTCCCTGCAGGGCTTCCGGTGTAGTGCGGGGCTGGTAGGTTCTGAAATAGTCCTTTCCGGCAGACGCTACCATATAAGGTACTTTCAACAGTTCTGTAGATTTTCGCTGAGCGCTTATCACTACTTCTTTTAAAACAGCGCTACTGCTATCTTCCTGGGCAACCAGCATGTGAACAGACAGGAAAAATAATCCTGCCAATAGAATAATCAGTTTCATTAATCCTTGTCTTCTTTTGATTCAGCCTTTTTTTCCAATACAATAAAAGCGCTTCTCCTGGGGGCAGGCATTACCGATTGTTCTCCTTTCACCGATTTCCATACCACTTCGTTCAAATCAATATCCGGTGCAGCATCTTCACGGCTGAAATTCCATGCAGCCGATCTTTTGGCGCTTTCATTATTGGCCACATTGATATCGTCTAATGATACTTTTGGCGCCCTGGCTACAAAGGGTTTTAAGTTGGGCTCATTAGTGAAACAGTCGAACAGGGGCATAGCTGCAGCATCGTACTGGCTCATGGGCGACAGTCCAAGAATTAGCTCCATGGTACGCAATATGCCGGATGTAGAATAAATGTTGCTGTTTACTGATCCCATTTTTATATAAGGACTGATTACAAAAGCCGGGGAGCGGTGGGCATCTACATGGTCAGGCCCGTTTTGCGCATCGTCTTCCAAAACAAAAATCGCCGATTCTTTCCAGATGGGGCTGTGTGAAATAAATTCCACCAATTGTCCCAGCGCCCAATCATTATCGGCTGCCATGGAAACCGGTGTTTTTTTGCCCAGTCGTTGTCCATAAGTATGATCGTTCCCAATGCGGATACTATTGAACTGGGGTAACTTTCCAATGGCCAGCAGGGAATCAAAATCTGCCTTGAATACCTGTATGCGGTCAATGTCTTTGATATTCAGATCATATCCCGGGTATTGTTCGCACATATGCCCCTGGAGTGATGGTAAATTCGACTTTCCGTAAGCGCCAAATTCACCGTAACTGCGGTAGCTAACGCCGGCGCGCTGACAATAATCCCAAATAAATCCTTTTTTCGGATAAGCTATTTTTCTTGATCCTTCATAATCATAAGTACCGCCCCTGCCGCCATAGCTGGTAGGCCAGGTTTTTTCTACATAATCATTTGCATAAGCCGCCATGCTCCAGTTATGACCATCGGCGCTCACTTCCGCATCTACATAAAAGTTATCGAGCAGCACAAATTGACGGGCTAATGCATGGTGATTGGGCGTTACTTTCTCCGGGAAAATAGTGAGGCTGGAATCGCCGTTTCCTTCCGGCATATCCCCTAACACCTGGTCGTATGTACGGTTTTCCTTAATTACATAAAACACGTATTTGATGGGCGATGGCTGCCCGGCCACCATAGGAACGGGATTTCCTTCCAGGCCTTTTGCATGGGTTTCCTGTTCCTTACGGAAAGGCGTATTCGCAAATACCTGTTTGGAATAATGTTTAAGCGTATTTTCATCCGGACGGTCAATTATGGAAAGCGTTCCCTTGAATAACCCGCCAATATATTGCACTTCCTTTTGCCCGGTGATGCCCATGTGTACTGCGCTGTTATCGGTTCTCTTTACCGGCTGGGGACCATAAGGGTTGGCAAGGGATGAAAAGCCTTTACCGTTGGCAACGAAAATTTTGTTCTTTACAATTTTTAAATTGGTGGGATACCAGCCGGTTGGAATAAACCCAAGTGATGAAGATGCGCCGGGACGCGATACATCTATTACTGCAAGACAATTGTTATCGGCATTGGCAATATAGAGTGTTTTTCCATCGTCTGAAAGTGCCAGACCGTTGGTGGTGGAGCCGGTTAAATGTGTTGGAAAGAGAGAAGCCACAATCGTTTCAACTACTTTATTGTCGGATGTGCGGATTACGGAAACCGAATTATCATTGGCGTTGGCAACAAACAAATAGTTGCCGTTACGGGTTGTGAGCAATTCATTGGGGTGGCTGCCCACAGTAATTTCTGTACGGATGGTCTCCGACCGGGTATCCAGTATCACTACTTTTTCAGCGCCCCACAGCGAAATATACAATTTGGATTTGTCGGGGCTCAGCAAACAGTCGTAGGCTTCACTTTCCAAGGGAATTCTTTTGGTTGTTTTGCGTGTTCGAATATCCACAATATACAAGGCGCTGTCTTCTTTGGTAACAGTGTACAGCCGGTTGGTTTTGTTATTAACATCAAGGCCTGCCGGTCCTATTTTCTGTTTGGGCCAGGGCGCTCCCAATACGAGGGAATCGGTTTTCTTCAGCCGGTCTTTATTTACGCTGTAAATTAGAATACGGTTATCATTTCCCCCGGAGGCATACAAATATTTGCCATCGTTGCTGAACTTAAGGCCATACCAGGACTTGGCGATAGCTTGTTCATCCAGCAGTTTTTCTTTTCCGGTATGAAACAGTTGGATAGATTGTTTGCTCTGACCATTGTTGGTAACAGCTAAAAGTTGACCATCCGGACTCAGGGCTGTATTTAAAGGAAGGTCGCCAAGGGGCAGAGAACGTCCTGCAGGACTGAGCGACCAGCCATTTGGTAATTTGGTTTGCGGAACCGGTTGAGCCAGACTCCCCATTGCTAAACTCAAAAGAAGGAATAGGCAAACGGTGTTTCTGAAGTTGGAATAGCCCGAAGTGTTCATTATAATATAAGTTTATTGATCAAAACGCGAATTAAGAATTTTTAAAAGACAAGGTCTGATTTTCTAAATTAACAAAAAATGAAGTTTAACAAATGTCTGATAAATTAGTATTATCCTTTAG
>CAMPJQ010000284.1 GCA_946886925.1 uncultured Terrimonas sp. | reverse complement strand
ATATGGTTCCAGCGCAATGTGCCGGTTGCATTTCCCCAATCTAACCCAAAGGTTTGCCCGGCGGCCAGCACATCTTTGCCAAAGTAACCCGAAAGGTATAGCCTGTCTTTATCGCCAATATTATAGTTGAGTTTGGCATTAAGGTCATAAAAATACAGGGTATTGTTTTTCAATGCGGAGTCATTGGATAATTTTAAAAACATATCCGCGTATGTTCTTCGTCCGGTAATCAAAAAAGAGGATTTGTCTTTTTGTATGGGACCTTCCACGTTCAGTTTGGCCGATATGAGTCCTATGCCACCGCTTACATTATAATCCTGGTTGTTGCCGTCATTCATTTTAATGTCCAGCACAGAAGACAATCTTCCTCCGTATTGCGCAGGCATGCCGCCTTTATACACAGTTACATCTTTAATGGCATCGGAGTTAAAAGTGGAGAAGAACCCCAGCAGGTGTGATGCATTGTAAACTGTAGCTTCGTCTAACAGGATAAGATTCTGGTCCGCAGCACCCCCTCTCACAAAAAAACCACTGTTGCCTTCACCAGCCGCTTTAATACCAGGCAGTAACTGCACAGTTTTCAGCACATCCCTTTCCCCGAGCAATACCGGGATATTCCTGATCTCTTTTGTGCTTAGTCTTTCAATACCCATTTGAGGACTGCTGAGACTCCGGTTTTTGGCTGTAGCCGTAATCGTTATGTTATCCAGGGTTTTGGGTTCTTCTTCCAATGCAATGTTCAGCGTTATATCTTTACCCAGTTCAATGCTTTGTGTATGCATGAGCATTCCAACCGCAGATACCTGAAATGTATATTTCCCTGCGGGAACTGAAATGGAATAGAATCCGTAATCATTGCTGAAGGTTCCGGCTTCGCCGGCTTTAATGCTGGCTCCGATGATTGTTTCGCCGGTTTTTTGCACACGCACTGTTCCGCTGATCGTAAATTTTCCCTGACTATAGCCCTGCATACAGGTAAGTATGGCCAATACCACTAACAATAATTTGTTCATTAGCTTTAGTTTGATGTCATGCTTTTATGGTTTGCTGTTATGCAATTGCGGGGTTTGGTTTACTGTCAGCAGTGGTACACACAACCCATGCATTTTCCCAAAAAGCGCGGCGAAGATACAGGTCAAACAAACAGTAGCTCGCCTGCAACTGCGCCGTTTGTCACAATTAAATAAAGTATAACAATAAAGGGGCTATGCATTTTTGTACCTCTTTCTGCTTAAGTCCAACATCTTATTTCCTTTCAAAAATCTCACCAAAGGCAAACCAAATTATTAGGGTGCAATTAAAACAAGCAGGGTGGATGCCACAATATCAGAAAGAAGCAAAAAAAGAATCCTCATTTTTTTCTGCGTCATGCTTCGGGTTCAAAGTCATTAATCACGGGCAAACTGGTTCTTCTTTCGCCCACCTGTTGCCGCCACATGGCATAATACAATCCTTTTTTTTCTACGAGAAAATCGTGGCTTCCCGATTCGGTGATTTTACCCTTTTCCAGCACATAAATGGTATCGGAATGCATAATGGTAGACAGGCGATGTGCGATTAGAATAGTAATTGGATCGCGTTGCGCGGATATTGACTTGATGGTTTCCGTAATGGCTTCTTCGGTAAGGGAGTCCAGCGCTGAAGTGGCTTCGTCGAAGATCAGCAGCCGTGGATCCCGCAACAATGCCCTTGCTATGGCTATTCGCTGTTTTTCACCTCCGGACAGTTTCATGCCGCTTTCGCCTAAAACGGTATCTAACCCCTTTGGCGAACGGGCCAGCATCCCGTCACAGGAAGCCTGGTGCAGGGCATTCAAAATTTCATCATCGGTTGCACCGGGTTTCACAAACAGCAGGTTGTCTTTTATGGTTCCAAAAAACAATTGCGTGTCCTGCGTTACAAAACCAATCTGGCGGCGCATTTCATTATAGCGGATTTGGGAAGCCGGAATGTTGTTGAAATAAATACTTCCTTTTATAGGACGATATAAGCCCACCAACAATTTAACCAAAGTAGATTTACCGGACCCGGACGGCCCCACAAAAGCAATGGTATCGCCACTTTTCAGCTCAAAAGAAATATTGTCAATAGCGTTTACGAAAGCGCTCGCGTGCCGGAAAACAACCTGGTCGAACCGCATGGATTCTAATGGTCCAATAGCTATTGGCTCTTCGGGCCTGGCTTCCACCGGTTTTTTCATGAGCTTGTCGAAATTCGTAATAGACGCTTCTGCTTCCCGGTACGAAAGGATAATATTTCCCAGGTCCTGCAGCGGCCCAAAAATAGTAGTGGAAATGAATTGCATACTGATCAGTTCACCCGTAGTGAGCACATGCCGGAAGATGAGCCATAATAAAATAAATAAAATAGACTGTCGCAATAAAGTAAGTGCCGAGCTTTGCAAAAAACTGAGCATGCGGACTTTTTTTACCTTCTGTATCTCCAGGTCGAATATTTTTTTGGTGTGATCTCTAAGCCTTCTTATTTCGGGATAGGTGAGTCCGAGGCTTTTTACCAGCTCAATGTTTCGCAGCGATTCGGTGATGGCGCCCGACATCTGGTTCGTTTCGCGGTTGATGGAGCGCTGAAGGGTTTTTATTTTCTTGCTCAGCAAACCGGTTAGCCCTCCCAATACCACTACTCCTATAATAAAAACCGGTATCAGCAGCCAGTGTTTGGTAATGGCATACCATATTAAAAAGCCAATGCCAATGAGGGAGGAAAAGAGAATATTGATAAATGCATTGATAAAACGTTCGGTATCGGTTCTTACTTTTTGCAGCACGGAAAGGGTTTCCCCGCTTCTTTGCCCTTCAAATTCCTGGAAAGAAAGGCGAAGGGTTTGTTTTAGACCGTCGTTGAATATTTGCATGCCGAACTTTTGCACGGCAAGGCGCATTACATAATCCTGCAGGGTTTTGGCAAGCCGGGCCAGCAACGCTATAGCAACTGCTATCAGTAACCAGAAGCTTACGCCGCTTACCAATTCTTTCTCCGTTTTGCTGCCTGGGTTGGTGGCGTAGTCGTCAATTATTTTTCCAAAGATCAGGGGATCAACCAGGGTAAGCAACTGCGCTATCCCGGCTAAAAAAAGCGCCAGTACAATAAGCCAGCGGTGTGGTTTAAGATAATACCAGAGTATATTCATTGGTCAGATTCCTTTTTATAACAAACAGCTAATGCCAATGAAATTAGGTAAATAAAATAACCAACAAGCCCGCTTTTTAAAACTATAGCTTTCTTCTTACTTCATCAATTAAAAAGCCTGTACATTGGCAAGATTTTTTTGATACATACCGATAAATTAACCACGCATATTTAAAGTAAATTTTTAAATTTTCATGATTAATTATGAAACGTTTCTATATAATAATAGTATCCCAACTCATTAAGCTCATCAGGCAGATGCTATTTTAACGAAACGTAGTAGCCTAAACCGTCTTTCATTTTCAATCTTCCCGGTTGTTCCCGCCCCTTCAAAAAATTTCCTTATTTTCAATAAAACATTACCATGCCTGCCATAATATCCGTAAGCATTCGCCGAATTGCACTGCTGTTGATCTTTTCTGCTTTTATTGCGTATGGCCAGGGCCAACCCGCTGAACAAATGATTAAAGTGGTGGTTGCTCCGGATCATACAGACTGGACATATAAACCTGGTGAAAAAGTAAAGTTTACGATCACAGTTTTACAAAGCGGCAATGTATTGAAGAACACAGTGGTGAAATATGAAGTGGGTCCGGAGAAAATGGATCCCACAAAAGAAGATTCTCTTGCGGTTGCAACCGGTACATTAAATGTTGATGGAGGTACTATGAAAGTTCCGGGATTTTTACGCTGCATTGCAACAGCTTATGTAAATGGTAAAGCATACAGAGGCTTAGCCACTGCGGCTTTTAATCCCCGGCAAATTGAACCTGCAATTGAAACCCCTTCAGATTTCAATAATTACTGGAACAATGCAAAAGCAGAGCTGGCAACAATACCCATTGATGCAAGAATGACTTTACTTCCGGAACGATGCACTGAAAGTGTGAATGTATATCATGTTAATCTGCAGAATTACAAGGTTGGTACAAGGCTGTATGGTATTTTATGTGTACCCAAAAAAGAGGGAAAATACCCGGCATTGCTGCAGGTACCCGGCGCAGGTATACGTTCTTATTCAGGCGATATTGCCAATGCAGAAAAAGGGATAATTACTTTCCAGATAGGGATACATGGAATACCCGTTGATATGGATGCTTCTGTATACAATAACCTTGCAGCAGGCGCGCTTGCTAACTATTGGAATATTAACTTAGATGATAAGGACAGATACTATTACAAAAGGGTCTATCTGGGCTGTGTGCGTGCCAATGATTTTTTAACCAGTCTGCCACAATATGATGGAAGAAATCTTGGTGTGATTGGTGGTAGCCAGGGTGGCGCTTTATCTATCATAACTGCAGCGCTTGACCCCAGGGTAAAATGCCTGGCGGTATTTTATCCAGCCCTTTCCGATGTTACCGGCTACCTGAAAGGCCGTGCCGGTGGTTGGCCGCATTTATTTGCCCCCAATAATCTTGCCTTTAACAACACCAAAGAAAAGATCAATACTGCAGGATATTATGATGTAGTGAATTTTGCAAGACAATTAAAAGTGCCCGGAATATATACGCTGGGTTTTAATGATGAAACCTGCCCGCCTACCTCTATGTTTGCTGCCTATAATGTAATTGGCGCGCCAAAAGAACTGTTTATAGTTCCGGAAACCGGGCACTGGACTTTCCCGGAACAAAGAGAGAAACTAAATC
>CAMPJQ010000283.1 GCA_946886925.1 uncultured Terrimonas sp. | reverse complement strand
AGCCGGAAATTTCGTGCTTAATAAAATGGTCTTTTATATTTGATGCTGTATCAGAATCATGGATAAGGCAATACAACCGAACCTGCCAGCGCGGGGGGAATAAGCCGGATTTGCTGTTCTGCACTCCCCATTCCAACGCGGGATATTAATGCAAATTGAAATAGTGATTCTATTGTCTTATTTTCCCTTTTAGTGCTTCTAATCTTTGAGCGATAACGTTTGAGGGTAACCACTGTTTTCCAATCAGTACTCCCGCAATATTATCGGTTTGGGCAATGTCATTGAGCGGATTGCCATTTAATAATACGAGGTCGGAAACCGCGCCCGGTTTAATTACACCTGATCCGGGATGATTAAAATAAGCGGCAGCATTTACGGTACTGGTTTGTAGTACTTCAAAAGGTGTGAGCCCCGCATCGGCCATATATTTCAGTTCCTGGTGCAATGAAAATCCCGGAACATCAAAAACCTGCGGCGCATCGGAACCGGATACAATGCCCACATTGTTATCGCTGCAGGCTTTCAGTATTTTTTTTCTCAACGCGATCAGCGCTACAGCCCCGGCAGAGTCATACAATGGATCGGCCATGATATTGTTTTTTGCTTTCACCCAGTTGTTTAAAACAGCCTCATTCATATATACCATTTCCGGATCTTTGCTGAAAGCTTCAGCCGTTCTCAATGGGGTAAACCATCTTTCCGGTAATGCTTCTGTAGGCACAACCCAAATATTATGTTGTTTGAGAGCTTTGGCAAGCGTATCTATTTTTGAATGATCTGCCTTGCGGGCAATGTGCAGGCCAAACAAACCCCTTTTTTCTTCGGGTATTTTTTCAATGCCCGGTACCAGGCTTTCTACAAAACCGTCCATATGGTCAACCGAGGCATAGCCGGCAGCAATGGCATTCCATATGCCTACATCGTAGGAAACATGCCCGGCAAAAGGAATGTTTACCTCTTTCGCAGTCTTTACTATCGCATTAAAATTTTCGAGGGTAAGTCCTGGTAAAAGTTTGAGCAGATCGTATCCCTCATTTTTATATTTCCTTACCAGGCTGTCGGCATCCTTTACCGATTTTACCGTGCCGCCCGATAGTCCCGGAGCAGCCGCGTAAAAATGCGGGCCTGTTATTTCTCCTTTTGACAATTGCGCTTTTAATTTAAGATGCATAGGATCGCCGAGCATACCACGAATGGTGGTAACCCCTTTCAATGCAAACAGTTCCAGTATATCCTTCATTGCGGATGTATCTTCTCCGCGGGGCATATGTGCATGCATCTCTGCCAGTCCTGGTATCAGAAATTTACCCGTGCCATCAATGATCAGGGCATCTTTGCCGGGTTCTTTTTCTGTTGTCGGCACTACATGTGTAATTTTTCCATCGGCAATAAACACATCGTGATTTTCAAGTACGGTTTCGGTGTCCATCGGGATCACAGACACGTTCTGTATTACAAACGCACCTTCAGCAGGGCTACCGGTTTGCGGGGAGTTGCATGCAAACAAAAGCAATACCGCTAATGAAAGAAATACATTTTTCATATTAAAAACACATTGATGAGGAACTGTAATAAAGATAGATATAAATGATTACATCTCCTTTATAGTTACAGTGCACACAGGAAAGCTGACATCTTCCGCTGTTTTAAGTGTACTGATGCCGTACCTTTAAAATCAAATTATATGCATATGAAATGTGCCATAAGCTGCTTCATCATTATTTTCTGTGCTGTTAACATAAAAGCGCAGCCTACACAAAAGCCTCCTTTACACGGCAAACACTGGATGGCCATTACAGGTAAACCTTTGGCTGCTACAGCAGGCGCCGCTATATTTCAGCGAGGGGGCAATGCCGTGGATGCCGCCTGTGCAATGCTTGCCGCAACCTGCACCATGTGGGATGTATTGAGCTGGGGTGGCGAAACACAGGCGCTGATCTACAATCCTAAAACAGGAAAAGTAATTGGCATCAATGCCCTGGGCGTGGCGCCAACGGGGGCAACGCCGGCTTTCTTTAAAAGTAAAGGCATGGATTTTCCTCCTGAATACGGCCCCTTAGCTGCGGTTACTCCCGGTACGCCTGGCGGATTGTGTACCATGCTTGCAGAATACGGCACAATGAGCCTGAAAGAAGTGCTGGAACCGGCTATGGAAATGGCGGCAGGTTATGCTATGGAAGCGCAAACAGCCAATGGTATAGAAAGAAACAAGGAGCGCATCAAACAATGGCCGTATTCAAAAAAAGTTTTTCTGCCGCATGCCGGTGAAAAACGTGAGGCGCCGGAAGCCGGAGAAGTTTTTGTGCAAAAGGATCTGTTGCAAACCCTGCAAAAACTGGTGGAAGCAGAACAGCAGGCGCTGAAGAAAAAGAAGAACAGGAAGGAAGCGATATACGCGGCATACGACCGCTTTTATAAAGGAGACATAGGGGCCGAATTTGCAAAGGGCTGCCAGGAACAGGGCGGGTTGATTACCACGGAAGACCTGGCGAAATGGACTGTGAAGATAGAAGAGCCATTAAAAGTAAACTATAAGGGTATTGAAGTATATAAGTTGTCGCAGTGGACACAGGGACCGGTTATGCTGCAGGCATTGAACATCCTGGAAAATTTTGACCTGAAAAGCATGGGTTATAATTCTGCTAATTACATACATACGATTACACAGGCTATGCAACTGTCATTCGCCGACAGGGATTTTTATTATGGCGATCCCTATTTCCCGCCCGAAGAGCCTATGAAAGGATTGTTATCGAAAGCTTATGCAAAAGAAAGAGCCCGGCTCATTCATCCCCGAAGCAACAATGCCAATGCAGGACCGGGCAACCCGTACGCTTATGAAAACAGGTCCAATCCTTATCTTAATATATTAAAAAAGAGGGGATTTACTACCGATACAACCAGGAGCCGTAATTCGGATCAGTTTATGCCGGCACATGATGCCACAACATCTGTGCAATCCTTTTCCTCACCGGCAGAAGAAGCGGTATATAAAGACAGGCTATGGCGGGGCACTACTTCAATTGAAGCTGCCGATGCGGAAGGTTGGGTGGTATCTGTAACGCCCAGTGGTGGATGGATACCTGCCTGTATTGCCGGCAATACGGGCATAGGCATGAGTCAGCGTATGCAGAGCTTTATTTGCGACAGTACGTTAAATCCTTTTAATGTGGTAGCTCCGGGAAAACGTCCGAGGGTAACGCTAACGCCTACCCTTGCATTGAAAGATGAGAAACCGTATTTGTCATTTGCTGTGCAGGGCGGCGATACACAGGATCAGAACCTGCTCCAGTTTTTTTTGAATGTGGTTGAATTTGGTATGACGGTGCAGGAAGCCACTGAAGCCGCTAATGTAAACACCAACCAGCTATGGTTGTCGCTCGGCGGAACCAGCAATGCCGATCGCAGTCCGCGTCCGGGCAGTTTGTTGCTCAATAGCAATACCCCTTCCTGGATAAGAAAAGAACTGATGCAGAAAGGATACAGGCTCAGTTTTGACGACCGTACTTCCGGCCCAATCAATGCCATTTATTTCGACGGGAAGCATAAAACACTATGGGGTGGCAGCAGCAACCATGGTGAGGATTATGGAATTGGGTGGTGAGGAGTGCAGGTTACAGGGTACAGGTTGCAGGTTCAGTTCAATAAACCATAAACAACAAACTATAAACTCCTCCTGTTCCATTGCCACTTTATGCCCCCCATCAGCCACCTGCCGGGCATAGGTGAACCTAACAGGTCGCTGTATTGCCGGTCGAAAATATTATCTGCCTGTATAAAAACAGATAATGCCTTTTGAAAAAATGCGTAGTCTAATTTGGCGTTCATTATAAAATAATCGGGTGTAATGCTGGCATGAATCGCAGCAGCAGATTGTTCCTGTCTTTTCTTGTAAAGTCCGTTAACGCTTGCAGTGAAATGATGGAATTGGTAAACAATGGAAAAATTGGTAAGAAATTTAGCGTGTGAAGAAATGTAAAAAGACGGAACCGTATCGCTGCTTTTGCTGTTGAGCCATACTAAGCCGGCAGATGCGGTAATGCTTTGTTTTTCATTCAATGTATGTATATATTGAATATCCGTTTCAAATCCTGAAGTATTTACCGTAGCGATATTTTTTGCCAAAGCATATACGCCTGCAGGTGAAAGATTATCTTTTCTTGGCATATTGCTATAGGGCGTGGTACTGTAATCAATGAGCCGCTGATGAAAGCGCTGGAAAAAAGTAGCGGAAACTTTTAGCTTGTCGTGTAAAAACCAGTCGGCGCCCGCTTCATAGCTGAACGATCTTTCCGCTTTAAGTCCGGGGTTGCCTATCCTTCCACTTGTAACAAGTTCCTTGTTGTAATTGTTATACCGTTCTGTAAAATCGGCATCCCTGATGGTTTTGCCCGCGCTGCCCCGCAATTGCCATTGCCGTATTTTATAGGAAAGATCAAGCTGAGGCACCAGTTCAGCTGTAATTTTTTCAAACAACACCCATTGCACGGAAGGGCGAACTAAAAAATGTGGTGCAATTTGTTGCGAAACGGAAACAAACGGTGATGCCATATACAAAGCATGATCGCCCCTGTCGTTGGACCGGATTGTTTTTTGCTGGTAATTCAAACCGGTAACCAGCGTGGTTTTTTCGCCCAACTGATTCTGGTAGAGCAGGAGCGCCTGGAATAATTTTGAAATATTTTTATTGGCTGCAGAGCTGTTGTTGTACCTGAAATTATCATTTGCCGATTTAAAGCCTGCGTCTATAGACAGACTTTGCTTTTGGGTATGATAGCCGACCCTTACCTGGTTCCACAAAGAAGACACCTGTTCTGTTGCAGTGTCCGACAAAAAGC
>CAMPJQ010000282.1 GCA_946886925.1 uncultured Terrimonas sp. | reverse complement strand
AATATTTTTATTAGCGGCTGTTGTGCTGTGGTCATGCAATACGGCTCCTTCTCCTGCCAATGAAACAGCCGTTCATTCCGATGCTCACGAACATGCGCATGCAGCGGTACTTACATTGAATAACGGTCAAAAATGGAAAGCAGATGCACCTACCAATGAAAATGTGGTGGATATGCGCACCATTGCTCAAAATTTTTCGGTAGAGCCGCATACCAGTTTAGATGATTATGGGATATTGGCCGGCAATCTGCAAAAAGGGTTGGATAAAATGATACAGGAATGTAAAATGCAGGGGCCCGACCACGATGCTTTGCACCTTTGGCTTGAGCCGTTATTGAAAGATGTAAATGAATTGAAGAAAGCTGATGATACGACATCGGCCGAAAAAGTATTTAACGCCATTAATGAAAAACTGGTATTGTATACGCAATACTTTGAATGATGACGATCAATGCCAATACAAAAATAGCCACTATACTAAAGCAGCATCCTGAAGCATTAGATGCTATTATTGCTGTGAGCTCTAAGTTTGAAAAATTGCGCAATCCCATATTGCGTAAAGTAATGGCGGGCAGAACAAGTCTTGCCATGGCATCAAAGGTCGGGGGATGCAGGGTAGAAGATTTTTTTATCAAGCTTAAACCTTTGGGTTTTGAAACAGATGCGGTAACGGTTATTAAAGGAGAAGAAAAAAGAATCTTACCGGCATTTATTACTTCCCTCAAAAAAGAACAGGTTATTGAACTTGACGTTCGCCCGGTTATCGCCTCAGGAAGAGATCCGCTGAATATTATTGTTCAGAAAGTTAAAACCATACAACAGGGGCAGGTGTTAAAGATCATTAATAGTTTTGAGCCAACCCCGTTGATGGCTTTATTGGAGAAACAGGGTTTTGTTTCTTATGCCGATACCATTAAAGAAGACTGGGTGGAAACTTATTTTTACAAAGCCAATGCCATTGCAACGCCTGTTAATGACACACCCGCCGGTAGCAGTAAAGGATGGGATATTTTATTGGAGCAATTCGAAAATCATATAAAAACGATTGATGTACGGCACCTGGAGATGCCGGGGCCAATGATGACAATATTAGAATCGCTGGAAACCCTGCCCGCAGATACGGCCTTATATGTTTATCATAAGCGCATTCCGGTTTTTTTGCTGCCTGAACTGTCCGAAAGAAAATTTGGCTATCGTATAAAGGAGATCAGCGATGGGGACGTTCATCTTTTAATATTTAAAGAATAATATGTTAGGCGCATCCATGAGTACAGATCCGGTTAAGACCACCTCGTATAAAGTGGTATTGCCCTTTTATGCTTATGCTTCCATTGCCTTTTTTGCTGCTACTCTGCTTTTGTTTTTTTCGGCGCCAGCATTCGGCAGGCATTATTTTCATCCGCATGTAATAGCTATTACCCATACGATGGCCTTGGGCTGGGGCACCATGGTAATACTGGGCGCCAGTCACCAATTGGTACCTGTGCTTATTGAAGGGAAATTACACAGTAATATACTGGCTTACATTTCTTTTGCACTGGCGGCTGTGGGTATTCCGCTGCTGGTATATGCTTTTTATGGCTTTAGCATGAACTGGATGGCCAGGCGCGGAGGTGAACTTGTTATTGCTGCTGTTGTTGTGTACCTCATAAACATGGGTATAAGCATGGCAAAATCAAAAACAGCGAATGTGCATGCGGTATTTGTATTTACCGCCGGGCTTTGGTTGCTGATCACTACTATTGTGGGATTACTGCTGGTATACAATTTTACAATGCCCCTGTTTTCTGAGGACTCACTGCATTATCTTTCGCTGCATGCACATATGGGTATTGCTGGCTGGTTCCTGTTGCTTATAATTGGTGTGGGTTCCAGGTTAATACCCATGTTCCTGATCTCAAAATATACCAATGCCAAATTACTATGGTGGATATATATCCTTGTTAACATTGGGTTGACAGTATTTGCTTTTATGTTTCTATACGTTCCTCCTGCTTATTGCTACCTGCTGCCCATTGCCACTGTTACAGCGGCGCTGCTGTTGTTTGGTTATTATTGCAGGAAGGCTTACCATCAGCGTTTGCGCAAACAGGTAGATGAGCAGCTTAAAATATCGGTGCTTTCTGTGGCAATGATGGCATTGCCTGTTATTTTGTTGATTATTATGATCGTGGGTCTGTGGGTGGCAGGCGAAAATGTTCGCCTTGTTCTGGCTTACGGCTTCACCGTCTTTTTTGGGTGGATCACAGCCATTATTTTGGGCATGACATTTAAAACGCTGCCGTTTATTATCTGGAACAAAGTGTACCATAAAAAAGCGGGACTTGGTAAAACGCCCAATCCCAAAAACTTATTCAGCAACCGGGCATTCACCGGTATGGCAGTAGTGTACCTGGCGGGGTTTATTTTATTTGTAACCGGTATTTTGTTATCTGCAGTTTTTGTTTTACAAATTGCCGCCCTGCTTTTATTGCTGGCTGCGGGTTTGTATAACTTTAACGTATTTAAAATAATACTGCATAAACCTGGAATGTTATGAATGTAATAACCAACAACAATATTAAATCTACGATCGCCCTGGCTGCGCTGCAAAATGTAATAGACCCTGAAATAGGACTGAACGTGGCGGATCTCGGCTTGATTTACCAGATTGATTTTGATGAACCAGGCAAGAAAATTATTACAACCATGACCTTAACCACGCAATTTTGCCCCATGGGTGAATCTATAACAGACGGGGTAACGCAGGCTATGCAGCAAACTTTTCCCGGTGATTCGATACAGGTTGACCTTACCTTTAACCCGCCCTGGAGTTACGAACTGATATCGGAGGAAGGGCGAAAATTCTTAAACAGATAATGCATGCTGAGTTATACCTGTAAAACCGCCATAAAGGCTGTTATTTATCTGGCTTCAAAGCATGATATCCGCACCAATGCGGGTATTAAAGAAATTGCAGAATATATTGACGCCAGTGAACATACGGTGGGAAAGTTATTGCAAACACTGGTAAAGCAAAGTGTAATCAATAGCGTAAAAGGGCCCTCCGGTGGATTTCACATTTCTGAGGAGCAACTGAACCAGCCCATTGTTAATATTGTTGCGGCCATTGACGGTAACGAAGTATTTAAAGAATGCGGACTGGGACTTAGCAAATGTTCTTCCACTCATCCATGCCCTATTCATGATGAATATAAGGTAGCGCGCAATTTGATTGAAAAACTTTTTACTACAAATAAGATAGGCGACTTATGTAAGCCTGTTAACAGCGGGTTAGCCTATCTGATTGGTTAATCCGCTGCTCTGTCAAACGTGAAACGCAAGACGGGAGACGTGGGGTCTTCTTTCATCTTTATCTAACTTTTCACGATTACATACAGGCATCATTTACCTGACTTAACACTATCTCCTGTAATGTTTTTCGCGGATGGAAGGCTGCTTTAGCGAAGGATATCGCCTCTTCATCGAAGCTTTTGGAACAATCATCGAAATCAACCGTTAAAAACCACTCAGGCTTATAATTTTACATGTATACCTGTTCAGGCAGTAACAGCAAAATGATTACTATAAGCGTAAAATAACTGTTGAGGCGGCCTGCTATTAAAATTCAATACTTGTAAAATAAACCTATCCATGCAGGGAAAAAAAATTGCAATAATTGTTTTAACGGTACTTTTGATAGCGCTATTTTTTCTGCTGGTCATTCCTATGCGCCGTACCTATCGTGCAGATATTGTGGTGAACTCGGATGAGCTCATTACATACCGCACTTTACAGGATACCGGTAACTGGAGAAAGTGGTATTCCGATATTGAAATTCCACAACCCAGGCCTGCTTCTTTGACCATGCAGCCTGCCAAAAAAAGTAAAGTATTTGAATATCATTTGAAAGATCAGAAGGGGTATGAAAAAGAAGGGCAGATACAGGTATCGCGGAAGAATCGCTGGGCTATGCAACTTAACTGGTCTGAAGAACTTGTATTTAAAACGAATATTGCTAAAAAGCTTCAACTCCTTTTTAAACCCTCTGAGTTCAGAACGGCATTCCTGCAAAACATGGTACAGTTTAAAAATGCCATTGAGCACCCCGATAATACTTTTGGCGGTTTAACTTTTGAACGAAAAGAGATGCCTGCCAGTAAACTCGTAATCTTATCTGATACGGTGGCATTGAGCGAAGTAAAAGATCAGATTGATTATTTGCACAATAAAATAACCACCCAGTTGCCAACCGAAGAAATAAAATACCCGGGAACCTTTTTAAGTCAGCATGAAACACTGAATGATTCCACAATAATACTCTGCGTAGCGGTGGCGGTAACAGATACATTACAGGAGGTTGAGGAACCCTTTGAAATGATAGAAATGGATGAGCATCCGGCAGTAATTATACAAACGCAAAAAGGCTATACCGATATGGATGAGGATATAAGTATTATGTATGAATGGCTGAAAAAAAACGATAAACGCCCGGCAACAAGCTACTGGATTAAGCATACCCCCTCTGCAGATGTTGCAAAAGCAACAGGTAAAAACAACTTTACCATTATCCAGGAGGTATATTCCATAAAATAAAGAACTAAAAAACCGGGTAGCAAACCTCTACTTTCACATCTCCGCTGTCATTAACTGGAAGCTGATCTCCATGAAATTTTCCTAGCTAAGCGCCACTCTTTTTAACGATTTATCAATTATATATTGCTGCAATGCTTTATGTGCTTTGATAATGCAGCCGTAAGATCCATTATATATTGTATTAACTACTTTACCACCTACGGGCATCTGCAGGTATACAATGCAATCGCTTTTTATTGCTTTATTTAGAACGGTTACATTGTCAA
>CAMPJQ010000281.1 GCA_946886925.1 uncultured Terrimonas sp. | reverse complement strand
TTATTTTGTAGACTTTAAAAAGAAAAAAAATTATTATTTATTAAAGTGCTGTTTTTGTTGTTTGTGTTACGCCGCTCTGATGCTCTGCAATTGTATTGCGGGGCACACTTTTGGTTAACCACATATTTCCGCCAATGACGCTGTTTTTACCAATTACGGTTTCTCCTCCTAATATGGTTGCCCCTGAATAGATGATAACATTATCTTCAATGGTTGGATGACGTTTGCCTGTAGCTTTCTCCCTGGAAGTACTTAGTGCACCAATGGTTACCCCCTGGTAAATTTTTACATTCTTTCCTATTATGGTTGTTTCGCCTATTACAATACCCGTTCCGTGATCAATAAAAAACGATTCCCCGATAGTTGCACCCGGATGTATATCAATACCTGTTTTGCTATGGGCATATTCGGTAAAGAGTCGCGGCAGTGTTTTTATCTGCTGCTTCCACAACTGGTTGGAAAACCGGTATATGGCTATTGCATAAAATCCAGGATAGGCAACAATTACTTCTTCAGGAGACTGTGCGGCAGGATCGTACTGGAATATAGCCTGTGCATCTTTTTGCAAAGTATTGTACAGCACGGGAAGCGCCGTAAAAAAATCATCGCTTGCCGTTTGCGCTGATTTACCATCTTTTACCACTTCATATACCAATGTAGAGAGGTGACTCTTAAGAGACTCAAAGGCTTTCTCCAATTCATATTGATTCTGCTGTCTTAAACTGGCAGGAAGAAACAATAAGCTAAAAAGATCATCAATAAAAAGCGTAGCCAGTTCCTTATCGGGAATAGCCAGGAAGGTTTTGTTTTTCCTTTCAGCTAATTGCGCTATGAATTTATTTTGAGACATTTTGGCTTTACGAGTTATGTTGTTTCACACATGAAACGAAAATCGTTTTATTTCTTATTGCTATTGTATCATACAG
Source organism: uncultured Terrimonas sp. (assembly GCA_946886925.1). Next base: position 3,917 of record CAMPJQ010000281.1, on the reverse strand, counting down.
GCGCCTACCGTTACATTACTGGTTTCATCAATTAATATCGCGCCCCCGTTAACGCGTAAATCTTTATAGCTGTCGTAAACCACGGGGAGTGCTGTTTTGATCACTACTTTTACAATATCATTCAGTTCCGCCTGTGCCGGAGCATAGTTTTTTTCCAATGAGTTAACATCCATCCGGTAGGCAATATCCTTTACTACGCTTCTTACTCTTGTACTGTTTATCTGCAGTAAGTATTTATTGCCGGGGATCAGCGGCTTGCTGTCCATCCAGCATAAAAGCACTTCAAGTTCCTGTGCAGTTTGCGGCAGATCATTGTTCAGCACAATAACATCACCGCGGCTAACGTCTATATCTTCTTCAAGGTGCATTACAATGGCTTGTGTTGCAAATGCTTCATCAACAGGCCGTCCTCCATCTGTTTCTATCTCTCTGATCCTGCTTGTTGCTCCCGATGGCAGAACAGTTACGGCATCACCTTTCCTGTAAATGCCGCTTATAATTTTGCCTGCGTATCCACGGTAATCGTGTAATGCTTCAGTTTGCGGACGAATAACATATTGTACGGGAAAACGTGCTTTATCCAGGTTGATGACTTTTTCTACTTCCACATTTTCAAGGAGGTGAAGCAACGACTGACCTTCGTACCATTGCAATTCAGCAGACCGTTCTACAATATTATCGCCTTTTAATGCGCTGATGGGAATATAGATAACATCATTTAACCCCAGGGCCTTGGCCAGTTTGGCATATTCTATAACGATATTATTATACACGTCCTGCGAATAATCTACCAGGTCCATTTTATTAACGGCAACGATCACCTGCGGCATGTTCAGCAGTGATGCGATAATAGAGTGCCGGCGGGTTTGCTCAGCAACGCCATTTCGTGCATCAATAAGAATAATGATCAAATCGGAATTGGAGGCCCCTGTTACCATATTGCGGGTATACTGAATGTGACCCGGCGCATCAGCAATTATAAATTTACGTTTGGGCGTAGTAAAATATTTATATGCTACATCAATGGTTATGCCCTGTTCTCTTTCTGCCCGCAAGCCATCTGTAAGGAGGGCCAGGTCAATATCGCCTTCTGCCCTGTTTTTGGTTTGCTTTTCCATGGCTTCCAGTTGATCCACCATTATGTTTTTACTGTCGTATAACAAACGCCCTATTAATGTGCTTTTGCCATCGTCCACGCTTCCTGCTGTTATAAACCTGAGTATATCCATTAATGTTATTTGTAGTTTATCGTTTTTAGTTTTTCATTACATATCTAAAATATCCCTGTACCCTGCAACCTAAAAATATCCATTCTTCTTCCTGTCTTCCATTGCCGCTTCCGACACCTTATCATCTATCCTTGTTTCGCCGCGTTCACTTGTTTTGGTGGCAATAATTTCGCTGATAATATCCTCAATGGTTGAAGCATTTGAAGCCACTGCCGCTGTACAGGTCATGTCGCCCACTGTGCGGTAACGCACTTTTTTCTGTACAATTACATCTGTTTCGTCAATTCGTATAAAATCGGATACCGCCACATACTGTCCTTCGTATTCCAGCACTTCACGGTCGTGCGCAAAATAAATGGAAGGCAATTCTATTTTTTCACGGCGTATGTAGTTCCATATATCCAGCTCCGTCCAGTTGCTGATAGGAAACGCCCGTACGTTCTCACCTTTATGAATTTTACCATTATAAATGTTCCACAATTCAGGCCGCTGACGTTTGGGATCCCATTGTCCAAACTCATCACGAACAGAAAATATTCTTTCTTTTGCTCTTGCTTTTTCTTCGTCTCTGCGGGCGCCGCCAATGCAAACGTCAAACCCAAACTCTTCAATGGTATCTAATAAAGTATAGGTTTGCAACTGGTTGCGGCTGGCAAATTTTCCTTTTTGCTCTGTAAGCCTTTTCGCTTTAATGGTATCTTCCACATTGCGCACGATCAGCTTTTCTCCAATCTGCTCTGCCAGGTAATCCCGGAATTGCAAAGCTTCAGGGAAATTATGCCCCGTATCAATATGCACTAAAGGAAAAGGAAATTTGCCGGGGCGAAATGCTTTCAGGGCAAGGTGCACCAGTGTAATAGAATCTTTTCCGCCGCTGAATAATAAGGCCGGTTTTTCAAACTGTCCTGCTACTTCACGAAAAATATGTATTGATTCCGATTCCAGTTCGTCTAAATAATCCAAATGATAGTTACTCATCTATTTTAATTAATTGCGTGATAGTTAAATTTCATTCTCACATTCCAAATGCTTCGTAGTGCCCCGATGTTCTTTCGTACCGACCGCAATATTTCCATATTTCTCACATTTCCACATTTTTCACATTCTCCTCATGCACATGCAGTCCGCATTCTTTTTGAGTTGCATCTTCCCACCACCATCTGCCGGCACGAAAATCTTCACCTGGCTTTATGGCTCTTGTACATGGCGCACAGCCAATGCTTACAAAACCCCTGTCGTGTAAAGGATTATAAGGGATATTATTATTGTTGATAAATGCAATTACTTCATCTGTTGTCCAGTGAAGCAGCGGATGATATTTTATGATGTTATTGGTAGCGTCCCATTCTATTTGCTGCATATCGTTGCGACCGGGCGAGTGTTCAGCACGTATTCCGGTAATCCATACTTTTTTATTTTTCAGAGCTCTTTGCAGCGGCTCTACTTTGCGGATAAAGCAGCATTGTTTGCGGTTGTCAACCGATTCATAAAAGCTATTGGGACCTTTTTCAGCAACAAATTGCTGAAGTGCGCCGCTATCAGGATAATAAGCTGTAATAGGCTGATTATATTTCTCCAATGTGCGGCTCCAGGTAGAATATGTTTCGGGGAACATGCGGCCGGTGTCTAAGGTAAATACCTGTATATCCAGGGCTTCATTAAATATAAAGTGAGCGATCGCCTGGTCTTCCCAGCTAAAACTGGTAGAAAAAACGACATCGCCGGGATAGTGCTCCGATATATTCCGGAGATTCTGAATGATATCCGGCGTTTGAGTAAGTTGGGAAATTCTTTGAATTTCGCTTTGAGGAATCGTCTGAGTCATAATACACTAAAATTGATAGCAAGCAAAAGCATCCGTTGATACTATTTTCTCCTGAGGGTTGCGCTAAAACATTACAACCAACAACAACAGCAACAATATTTTTTCTTGATTACCATCAAAGCGATATGATTACCCTATTAAACTGGTGGACAAAGATAATATAGAAATTTATATGGCCAACTTATTTCAACAACAATTTGCTTTTTTTTTGATTATTCAATTGATTTGATCTTATCTTTGCGTCAGTTCTTATTATTATTACTTATCAAGAAAGGCTGAGGGACTGGCCCAACGAAGCCTTGACAACCTATTTTGCGCTGCAATTATTGCGGTGTGAGAAAAGGTGCCAATTCCATTTCCGCTTATGCGGAGCAGATAAGTCGGACGAAAAGCTGATTACTCTTAAACTGGTTATACCATCAAGCTCTTCCCGCTGCTGCCGGAAGGGCTTTTTTATTGTGTCTGACTGCCGGAAAGCTTCTTGCTAACGGCTGTTAGTTGTCTTGCCCCTTATTTCTTGCGGGTTGTAGTTTATATAGAACAAAATTTATTTGCCTGGTTGACTCCCCGGTGGAATGATCATTCATTGAGTTGCAGTTGCCGGTGAATATTGGTTTGGTGGATATACGGCGAAACTTTACGGCCAAAAAAATTGGGAATGATGGTAAAGTCTGTTAATTTTACCTGATATATTATTGATGTGTCATCAACAACAATAAATAGAATATATTTTGTCAATGCATGCCTATGCACTGATTGCTGTTGTTGTATGCCGTGAGGCATACCATCTGACATATAGCCCCACTTCAGGTTGTTTACCGCTTTGCAGTACTCACCGCATTTCTTTTTTGTATATTTAATAT